>NZ_JBITCT010000009.1:79105-110430 GCF_044453465.1 Streptomyces sp. NPDC051677 | reverse complement strand
TCGCGGGGTGGAGCCGGCGGCGGGTTCTGCGGGCGATGTGCACGACCTGCGGGCCGGGCATCGGGGTGCCGGGGCAGCAGCGGGCTCAATGGGTGGTGCATACGACGCCGGGGCGGGGCGTCGCGGGGTGGGGTCGGCGGCGGGTTCTGCGGGTGATGCGGATGACGCCGGGGCCGGTTACCGCGGTGCCGCCGCCGAGGCGGGTTCTGTGGGCGATGTGCACGACCTGCGGGCCGGGTATCGGGGTGCCGACGAGGTCGCGGTGGGGCCCACGGGCGGCGCAGAGGATGCCGGGGGTCCGGCGGATGCCGTGCCCGGGCCGCCGTCGGTCTCCGGCGAGGTCACGCCCGTTCCCGCCCCGGCGCCCGTGCCCAAGCAGCGCAAGCGTCGTCGTGGCAGCGCACGCTTTGCCGGGCTCGCCGAGGAGGAGGACGTCGTCGTACCGCCCGTCGCCGAGCCGGTGGCGCCCGCGCCCGCCGCGTCCGCGCGCCGTACCCCGCGCGGCGCCCGTTTCGCCGGGGCCGCCGAGAGGGCCGAGCGGCCGTCCGAGCCGCAGCGTGAGCCGTTGGACGCGGCGGCCCGGCGGGAGACCGTCGAGGTGGTGGAGCGGCTGGTGCGGCTGCGCGGCGACGGCCGCAGCGGCGAGGCGCACGCCCTGCTCGTCGAGCTCGCCTACTGGCCGGCCGCCCGCATCCCGCTGCTCGCGGCCGAACTGCAGCGCGCCGGGCTCACCGCCGACTGGACCACCCTGCTCTGGGAGGCCGCCTCCCTGCCCGCCGACCGGCTCGTCGAGGCGGCCGACGCCCTGGCCGCCGTGGGGCGCACGGCCGACGGCGAGCAGATCCTGCGGCAGGGCGTCGCCCGGCCGGCCGCCGAGATCGGGCAGTCCGTGCTCGGCCTGGTCGCGGAGGGCAGGCGCCGGGAGGCCCGCGCGCTGCTCGACGCCTACGTCCGTGTCCGCACCCCTGAGGAGGCCGCCCGCAGCGTCGGCCCGGATCCGCAGGCCCTCGTCCCGCTCCTGCTGGATGCGGCCCGGACCGTCTCGGAGGAGCGCCGCTGGGACCTCGTGCACGCCCTGCGGGTCGCGGGCTTCACCGCCTGACCGGGCCGGAACCGGCCGGCCCGGTTTACCTCGACGTAAAGAAAACCGTTCACGCTTGTTTCTCGCGGGGCATGGAATGCAGTTCACTCGATCGAGTGGGCGGACATCCTTCCCGGCGGGGCTTTCGCCCTCTACGGTCGGCGTACACGCGCGTAGACGCTCTGCCGTCCCGTCGAAGGAGCAGCTCATGGCCAACGCCGTACGTGCCGCACTGGTCCAGGCCACCTGGACCGGCGACACCGAGTCCATGGTGGCGAAACACGAGGAGCACGCCCGCGAGGCGGCCCGGCAGGGCGCGAAGGTCATCGGGTTCCAGGAGGTCTTCAACGCTCCCTACTTCTGTCAGGTCCAGGAGCCGGAGCACTACCGCTGGGCCGAGCCGGTCCCCGACGGGCCGACCGTGCGTCGTATGCAGGACCTCGCGCGCGAGACGGGCATGGTGGTCGTGGTGCCGGTCTTCGAGGTGGAGCAGTCCGGTTTCTACTACAACACCGCCGCCGTGATCGACGCCGACGGCTCCTACCTCGGCAAGTACCGCAAGCACCACATCCCGCAGGTGAAGGGCTTCTGGGAGAAGTACTACTTCAGGCCGGGCAACATCGGCTGGCCCGTCTTCGACACGGCCGTCGGCAAGGTCGGCGTCTATATCTGCTACGACCGTCACTTCCCGGAGGGCTGGCGGCAACTCGGCCTGAAGGGCGCGCAGTTGGTTTACAACCCGTCGGCCACCCATCGCGGCCTGTCCGCCCACCTCTGGCAGCTGGAGCAGCCGGCGGCCGCGGTCGCCAACGAGTACTTCGTCGCCGCGATCAACCGGGTCGGCGTCGAGGAGTACGGCGACAACGACTTCTACGGGACCTCCTACTTCGTCGACCCGCGCGGACAGTTCGTCGGCGAGGTCGCGAGCGACAAGGACGAGCAACTCCTCGTCCGCGACCTCGACTTCGACCTGGTCGAGCAGGTCCGGCAGCAGTGGGCGTTCTACCGCGACCGCCGTCCCGACGCCTACGAAGGGCTGGTGCAGCCGTGAGCGACCTCCACGCCCGCCATCGAAGCGTCCTGCCGGACTGGCTCGCCCTCTACTACGACGACCCGCTGGAGATCACCCACGGCGAGGGCCGCCACGTCTGGGACGCCGACGGAAACAAGTACCTCGACTTCTTCGGCGGCATCCTCACCACGATGACCGCGCACGCGCTGCCCGAGGTGACGAAGGCGGTGAGCGAGCAGGCCGGGCGGATCGTCCACTCGTCCACGCTCTACCTCAACCGGCCCATGGTCGAGCTCGCCGAGCGCATCGCCCACGTCAGCGGCATCCCCGACGCCCGGGTCTTCTTCACCACCTCGGGCACCGAGGCCAACGACACCGCGCTGCTGCTCGCCACCACGTACCGGCGCAGCAACACCGTCCTGGCGATGCGCAACAGCTACCACGGCCGTTCCTTCAGCGCGGTCGGCATCACCGGCAACCGCGGCTGGTCCCCGACCTCGCTGTCCCCGCTGCAGACGCTGTACGTGCACGGCGGGGTGCGCAGCCGCGGCCCCTTCGCCGACCTCGGCGACGCCGAGTTCATCGACGCCTGCGTCGCGGACCTCAAGGACCTGCTCGGGCACACCCGCCCGCCCGCGGCCCTGATCGCCGAGCCGATCCAGGGCGTCGGAGGTTTCACCTCGCCCCCGGACGGACTGTACGCGGCCTTCCGTGACGTGCTGAACGCATCCGGGATCCTGTGGATCGCCGACGAGGTGCAGACCGGCTGGGGCCGCACCGGCGAGCACTTCTGGGGCTGGCAGGCGCATGGGCAGAGCGGTCCGCCGGACATCGTCACCTTCGCCAAGGGCATCGGCAACGGCATGTCCATCGGAGGCGTCATCGCCCGCTCCGAGATCATGAACTGCCTGGACGCCAACAGCATCTCCACGTTCGGCGGCACCCAGGTCACCATGGCGGCGGGCCTCGCCAACCTCGGCTACCTGCTGGAACACGACCTCCAGGGCAACGCCCGGCGGGTCGGCGGTCTGCTCATCGAGCGGCTGCGCGCCGTCGCCGCCCAGGACCCCGGTGTACGGGAGGTGCGCGGGCGCGGGCTGATGATCGGCGTCGAACTGACCAGACCCGGCACCGACCTGGCCGACCCGGACCGGGCGTCCGCCGTGCTGGAGGCGGCCCGCGCCGACGGGCTGCTGCTCGGCAAGGGCGGCGGCCACAACACCAGCGCCCTGCGCATCGCCCCGCCGCTGTCCCTGACCGTGGCGGAGGCCGAAGAGGGCGCCGCCATCCTCGAAAGCGCGCTGAGGAGCACACAGTAGCGCCGCCTGAGCAAGGGAAACATCGCCATGACCATCATCCTGGAGCCCTGGGGCCCCGTAGAGCCCCTGGAACCCGCTCTGTCGGTCCGTCAGGTCCTGGCCCTGGAAAGGGTGTTGGCCGGGGAGCCCGAGGTGGTGGCCGGCGCGGCGCAGCTCGACCGGCCGGTGCGCTGGGTGCACGTCGCCGAGGCCGCGGACGTCGGCGTGATGCTCAGCGGCGGCGAGATGGTCCTCACCACCGGTGTGCTGCTCGCCGGCGACGAGAGCGCGCAGACCGAGTACATCCGGTCCCTGCACCGGGCGGAGGCCGCGGCCGTGGTGCTGGGCCTCGGCCGTGCCTTCCCCACCCCGCCGGACGTGATGCGGCGGGCCGCCGAACGGTGCGGGCTGCCCATGATCGTGCTCCACCGGCCCTTCCCGTTCGCCGAGTTGACGGAGGAGGTCCAGTCCCGGCTGGTCCGGCGGAAGTTCGCCGCCGTCAGCCTGTCGGAGGCCGTACGGACCGCGCTCACCGGACTGATCACCGCGGGCGCCCCGCTGCAACTGCTCCTCGACGAGATCGCCCAGCACGCCGCCTGTCCCGTCGTCGTCACCAACCTCGCCCACCGGGTGCTGGCGACGGCGGGGGAGCGGTCCGCGGTCGACGACGTGCTGCGGGACTGGGAGCGCATCGCCCGGCAGGCCGGCGGCAGCGAGGGCGACGGCTGGATCCGCGCCGAGCTCGGCGGACGCGGCGAACGGTGGGGGCAGATCATGCTCTGCGGACACCGCGGCGACACCGCGGGCGGCCGGCTGCTCGCCGACCGGGCCGCCGAGGCCCTCGTCCTGCACCGCATGCTCGGCGGCGCCTCCGCCCACACCTGGGAGGAGCAGTCCGCGCAGAGCCTGCTCACCGACCTGATCTCCGGCGTCGTACCGGCCCGGCAGCTGCTGCCCCGGGCCCGGGCGGCCGGACTCCCCGTCAACCGGCGCACCTTCGTCCCGCTGGTCGTGCGGGACGGGGACCTGGCCGAACTCGACCGGATGCTGAGGCTGTTGGGGATGCCGGGCCTGGTCGCCGAGCTCGCGGACGGGGCGACGGCGGTGCTGCTCAGCCTCGCCCGCGACCAGGACGCCGACGCACTCGCCGCGCACTTCGCCGCCCGGCTGCGGACGGAGTCGGGTCAGGCCCGTACGGTCGTTGCGGCGGCCGACCCGCGCACCGTCTGGGAGGACGTGCCCGCCGGGCTGCGCGAGGCCCAGCACGTCGCGGACGCCGTGGCCGACTCCTCGGCCGCCCTCGACCTCCCGGCCGTCGTCCGCCTCAAGGACGTCCATCTGCGGGGCCTGGTCCGGCTGTTGCGGGACGACCCGCATGTGCAGTCCTTCGCGGAGCGGGAGCTGGACGGGCTGCTGTGCGCGGCGGGCGAGGACCTGCTCGCCGTGCTGCGGACCTATCTGGCCACCGGCCGCAACAAGTCCCGCACCGCCCAGCTCCATCATGTCTCCCGGCCCGCGCTGTACCGGCGGCTGGAGGCGATAGAAGGCCGGCTGGGCGTGGACCTGGACGATTTCGAACAGGCCGCCTCGGTGCACATCGCGCTCCTCGCGCACGACGCGCAACAGGGCTGACCCGCGGGCGGCGGGCAACCGCCCCGAAACATGAAACGACCTGGGAAAACGGCGGTGAAACATGGGGCGACCAAGACGTGACACGCTGGCACGCCGGACGCCCGCAGACGTGACACGGTGCAACTCAAATGGGTCTTCCGGCCTTTCTAGGCTCCTCGCACACCGAGCGACCGGAGGTCCCGATGAGCAGAGTGATCCGTGCCGCGATTTTCCAGACGGCCTGGACCGGCGACAAGGAATCGATGATCCAGGTCCACGAGCAGGCGGTGCGCGACGCGGCCGCCCAGGGCGCTCAGGTCCTGTGCTTCCAGGAGCTGTTCTACGGACCGTACTTCTGCCAGGTCCAGGACCCGCAGTTCTACGAGTACGCCGAGCAGATCCCCGACGGCCCCATAGTCAAGCGTTTCCAGGCGCTCGCCCGGGAACACGGCATCGTCCTGGTGCTGCCGATGTACGAGGAGGAGCAGCCCGGCGTCCTCTACAACACGGCCGCCGTGATCGACGCGGACGGCTCGTACCTCGGCAAGTACCGCAAGCACCACATCCCGCAGGTGAACGGTTTCTGGGAGAAGTTCTACTTCCGCCCGGGGAACGTGGGCTGGCCCGTCTTCGACACGGCCGTCGGGAAGATCGGCGTCTACATCTGCTACGACCGCCACTTCCCGGAGGGCTGGCGGGCGCTGGGGCTGGAGGGCGCGGAGATCGTCTTCAACCCCTCGGCGACCTCGCGGGGCCTGTCCGCGTACCTGTGGCAGCTGGAGCAGCCGGCGGCGGCCGTCGCCAACGAGTACTTCGTCGGCGCGATCAACCGGGTCGGCGTCGAGGAACTCGGCGACAACGACTTCTACGGGACCTCGTACTTCGTGGATCCGGAGGCCCAGTTCGTCGGCGAGGTGGCAAGCGACAAGGAGACCGAACTCGTCGTCCGCGACCTCGACATGGCCAAGCTGCGCGAGGTCCGCGACCGCTGGCAGTTCTACCGGGACCGCCGTCCCGACGCCTACCCCCCGCTCACCGCTCCGTAGCAGGCGGCGCCTCAGCCGCAGTCGCCGCCGGTCCGGTGCACGGGGGGCCGGACCGGCGGCGCCGACCGACCCGCACACCAGTGTTGAGCACGGCAGGAGAGGGAGTATGAGCAGCCGTACCGTCATCCGGGGTGGCCTCGTCATCACCGCGTCCGACGAGATCCATGCCGACGTCCTGATCGAGGACGGCCGAATCGCCGCCCTCGCCGCCTCCGGCACCCCGGCCGCCGAGGCCTGGAGCGCCGAGCAGGTCATCGACGCCACCGGGAAGTACGTGATCCCGGGCGGCGTCGACGCCCACACCCACATGGAGCTGCCGTTCGGCGGCACCTTCGCCTCCGACACCTTCGAGACCGGAACCCGGGCGGCCGCCTGGGGCGGTACGACGACCATCGTCGACTTCGCCGTGCAGAGCGTCGGCCACACCCTGCGCGAGGGACTGGACGCCTGGCACGCCAAGGCGGAGGGCAACTGCGCGATCGACTACGCCTTCCACATGATCGTCTCCGACGTGAACCAGGACACGCTCAAGGAGATGGATCTGCTGGTGGAGGAGGGCGTCACGTCCTTCAAGCAGTTCATGGCCTACCCCGGCGTCTTCTACAGCGACGACGGCCAGATCCTGCGCGCCATGCAGCGCTCCGCCGAGAACGGCGGACTGATCATGATGCACGCCGAGAACGGCATCGCCATCGACGTCCTGGTCGAGCAGGCGCTGGCGCGCGGCGAGACGGATCCGCGGTACCACGGCGAGGTGCGCAAGGCGCTGCTGGAGGCCGAGGCCACCCACCGCGCCATCAAACTCGCGCAGGTCGCGGGCGCGCCGCTGTACGTGGTGCACGTATCGGCGATGGAAGCGGTTGCGGAACTTGCCAGGGCACGCGACGAGGGGCTGAACGTCTTCGGCGAGACCTGCCCGCAGTACCTGTTCCTGTCGACGGACAACCTCGCGGAGCCCGACTTCGAGGGCTCCAAGTACGTGTGCAGCACCCCGCTGCGGCCGAAGGAGCACCAGGCCAAACTGTGGCAGGGCCTGCGGACCAACGACCTCCAGGTCGTCTCCACCGACCACTGCCCCTTCTGCTTCGTGGGCCAGAAGGAGCTCGGCCGGGGCGACTTCTCGAAGATCCCCAACGGTCTGCCGGGCGTCGAGAACCGGATGGACCTGCTCCACCAGGCCGTCGTCGACGGGCACATCAGCCGCCGCCGCTGGATCGAGATCGCCTGCGCCACCCCGGCCCGCATGTTCGGCATGTACCCGAAGAAGGGCACCATCGCCCCGGGCGCCGACGCCGACGTCGTCATCTACGACCCGCACGCCGAGCAGACAGTCTCCGCCGAGACGCACCACATGAACGTGGACTACTCGGCGTACGAGGGCAAGCGCCTCACCGGCCGCGTCGAGACGGTCCTCTCACGCGGCGAACTCGTCATCGACCAGCGGAAGTTTGCGGGGCGTGTCGGCCACGGCCTGTACACGCCCCGCTCAACTTGCCAGTACCTCCAATGAGGTGTGACGCCGCAGCAACTAGGAGCAGCGCACCGTGACTCCGCTTCCTCGATGAGGAAGCTTCCAATCCGAAGATCGCGGTCCAGCCCGAACCGGCCCTTTACAGGGCGAAAGAACGCCATCAGACCATTGCAAGGAGACCGATGGACTTCGGACTTGTCCTCCAGACCGACCCCCCTGCCTCCCGTGTCGTCAGCCTGATGCAGCGCGCCGAGCGCAGCGGCTTCACCTACGGCTGGACCTTCGACTCCGCGGTGCTCTGGCAGGAACCCTTCGTGATCTACAGTCAGATCCTGGCCAACACCAGTACGTTGACGGTGGGCCCGATGGTGACGAACCCCGGCACCCGCACCTGGGAGGTCACCGCCTCCACCTTCGCCACCCTCAACGACATGTTCGGCAACCGCACGGTGTGCGGCATCGGCCGCGGCGACTCCGCGATGCGCGTCGCGGGCCGCACCCCGAACACCCTCGCCCGGATCAGCGAGGCCATGAAGGTCATCCGGGCGCTCGGCTCGGGCCAGGAGGCCGACCTCGGCGGCACGGTCGTCAGGTTCCCCTGGATCAAGGAGGACGCCCGGCTCCCCGTCTGGATGGCCGCGTACGGACCGAAGGCGCTGAAGATGACCGGCGAGGAGGCCGACGGCTTCATCCTCCAGCTCGCCGACCTGTACCTCACCGAGTACATGGTGAAGGCCGTCAAGGACGCGGCCGTCGCCGCCGGACGCGACCCGTCCGAGGTGAAGATCTGCGTCGCCGCCCCCGCGTACGTCACCGAGGACGACTCGCCCGAGGCGCTCGCCCACGCCCGCGACCAGTGCCGGTGGTTCGGCGGAATGGTCGGCAACCACGTCGCCGACCTGGTGTCCAAGTACGGCGAGCACTCCTCCCAGGTCCCCGAGGAGCTCACCGACTACATCAAGGCACGTCAGGGCTACGACTACTCGCACCACGGACGCAGCGACAACCCCGACACCGAGTTCGTGCCCGACGAGATCGTCGACCGGTTCTGCCTCATCGGACCCGTCGAGAAGCACATCGAGAAGCTGAACGCCCTGCGCGAGCTGGGCGTCGACCAGTTCGCCGTCTACGACATGCACGACGCGCAGGAGAAGGTCATCGACGCGTACGGCACGACGGTGATCCCGGCCCTCAACGGCTGACCCCCGCCCGGCCGACACCGCTCGACTCCCCACCCCCCACTCCAGTTCTCCCCTCCTCCGTCGTTCCCGGAGGAGGGGGCCGGAGACCCCGCACGGCCTTTCCGGATCCGCCCCTCGTTTGATTGGCCTGCCCATGACCGACACCGCTCCCACAGCCATACCGCCGACCTCCCAAGTCACCCTCGCCGACGGCCGGGTGGAGATCGCCCCTGGTTCGCCGCTGCCCAGCGGCCCCTACGCCAACGAGGACCTGCTTCCGGTCCCCGTGGAGAAGCGCACCTGGACCACGTACAACTTCTCCGCGCTGTGGGTCGGCATGGCCCACAACACGGCGTCGTGGACGCTCGCTTCCGGTCTGATCGCCGTCGGCATGGACTGGAAGCAGGCGGTGTTCACCATCGCGCTGGCCAACCTCATCGTGCTGGTCCCGATGCTGCTCACCGGCCACGCGGGACCGAAGTACGGCATCCCCTTCCCGGTCTTCGCCCGCGCCTCCTTCGGCATCCGCGGCGCCAACCTCCCCGCTGTCGTACGGGCGTTGGTGGCGTGCGGCTGGTTCGGCATCCAGACCTGGATCGGCGGCGAGGCGATCTACTTCCTCGCCGGGAAACTGATCGGCAACGGCTGGAGCGACGCCGGGAAGATCGGCGGCTACGCCTGGACGATGTGGCTGTCCTTCGCGATCTTCTGGGCGATCCAGGTCGCGATCATCTACCGGGGCATGGAGACGATCCGCCGTTTCGAGAACTGGGCCGCGCCCTTCGTCCTCGTCGGCGCGCTGGTGATGCTGATCTGGATGAGCAACAAAGCAGGCGGTTTCGGCCCGTTGCTGGACCAGCCCTCCAAGCTCGGCTGGGGCGGCGACTTCTGGAAACTCTTCTGGCCGTCCCTGATGGGCATGATCGGTTTCTGGTCGACGCTGTCGCTGAACATCCCGGACTTCACCCGCTACGGAAAGTCGCAGAAGGCACAGACATGGGGCCAGGCCCTCGGCCTTCCCACGACCATGACGCTCTTCGCACTGCTGTCGGTCATGGTCACCTCCGGATCCCAGGCCGTCTACGGCGAGACGATCTGGGACCCGGTACAGCTCGCCGCGAAGACGGACAACGTCTTCGGGCTGCTGTTCGCGCTGGTGACCGTGCTGGTGGCGACCCTGTCCGTGAACATCGCGGCCAACCTGGTCTCGCCGGCCTTCGACTTCTCCAACATCGCGCCCAGGAAGATCAGTTTCCGTACCGGCGCCCTCGCCACCTGCGTCCTCGGCGTGCTGATCTTCCCGTGGAAGCTGTACTCCGACCCGCAGGGCTACATCTTCACCTGGCTCGGTCTGGTCGGCGGTCTGCTGGGCACGGTCGCCGGCATCCTCATCGCCGACTACTGGATCCTGCGCCGCGGCAAGCTCGACCTGACCGACCTGTACCGCACCGGCGGCCGCTACTGGTACGACGCCGGCTGGAACTGGCGGGCCGTGGCGGCCTTCGCGGCCGGCGGCGTCCTCGCGATCGGCGGCGCCAGCTTCAAGCCCCTGTTCGACGGGCGGCCCGTCCCGGCGCTGGAATCCCTCGCCGACTACGGCTGGGCGGTCGGGCTCGCCACCTCGATGCTGCTGTACCTGGCGCTGATGCTGGCGCGCGGACGGCAGGAGGACCACACCGCCTGACGGTCGGTGACACGGGACCGGCCGAAGGAGCTGAGCTGCCCCTTCGGCCGGCCCGCGTTCGAGGTCAGCTCTTCGTGCCGCTCTGCAGGGCGGCCACCGCTTCCTTCGCGGCCTTGATCGCACCCGTGTTGATCTCGTCCGTACTGGGCGCCTTCTTCGTCTCGAAGTCGCTGCCGTTGTAGTTGACGACCACCAGCGCGTTGGACACCTGGGCGATGACGACGCCCTCCCGGGTCTGCTGTTTGTCCTCCGTCGTGAGGTTCACCACGGAGTAGCCCGCGTTGCCGAGCCCCGGGACGGCCCCGCCGCCGCTCTTCTCCCCGAGACGCGCCTTGTACGAACTCTGTGCCGCTTCGTCCGACTCCATGATCTCGAAGGAGATGTCGAGCCACCGGTAGTCGTAGCCCTTGAGCGCGTTCCAGGAACAGGTGCGGCGCAGGTCGGCGTCCGTCGACGGGATCTCCTTGCCCGCCGTCTTGGCGCCGGGAACAAGCGAGGCGACCGTTTTCGCGGCCACGCTGGTGCAGGGGGCGGGCGCCGCGGCGTATGTCTTGGACACGGCGGCGGCGGAAGGGTCGGACGCCTTCTGGGACTGGGTGTTCTGCGTGTCCTTGCTCGCCGTGTCCTGTGTTTCGGTGAGCGGGCCGGACGTCAGCGCCCAGCCCGCGCAGGCCAGCACGGCCACCGGGGACAGGCGCGCGGTGAGGGCGAGCGGCAGTGGGAGAGAGCGCACGGCGCACTTTCGTGGGGGACGGTGCGGACGACAGTCCGCGATGCGGACGAAGACGCCAGTGTCACACGACTCCCTGTGGGGCGGAAGCGAAAACTCGCTCCGTGGCGGCGCGGTGACGAAGGGGCCCGGCCTTACCGGGACATCACTGCTCTTCACGGGGCATAGCGGCGGTGCGGACACCCGGAGGGGAGCACGGGTTCGAGTGATCGCGACACGGCACGACGGGCGCGTGCGTACGATCACGAGACCGGCCGTCGTGAGTTGAGGAGCCCTCGTGTTCACCACCCGACCCACCCTTCAGGGCACGTTCGGCATGGTGTCCTCCACCCACTGGCTGGCCTCCCAGTCGGCGATGGCCGTCCTGGAGGACGGCGGCAACGCCTACGACGCCGCCGTCGCCGGCGCCTTCGTCCTGCACGTCGTCGAACCGCACCTCAACGGCCCCGCCGGCGAGGTGCCGATCCTGCTCGCCCCGGCGGGCGGCGAGGTGCGGGTGCTGTGCGGTCAGGGGGTGGCGCCCGCGGGCGCGACGGTCGCGCACTACCGGGGGCTGGGCCTGGACCTCGTCCCCGGCACCGGACCCCTCGCCGCCGCCGTGCCCGGCGCGTTCGACGCCTGGATGCTCCTCCTGCGCGACCACGGCACCAAGTCCCTCGCCGACGTGCTGAAGTACGCCATCGGGTACGCCGAGCACGGCCACGCGCCCGTGGAGAAGGTCGGCGCGACCGTTGAGACCGTCCGAGAACTGTTCGAGACGGAGTGGACCTCCTCGGCCGAGGTGTACCTGCCCGGCGGGCGGTCGCCGCGGACCGGCGAGCTGCTGCGCAACCCCGCCCTCGCCGCCACCTGGAAGCGGCTGCTCGCCGAGACCGCCGGGGCCGGTGACCGCCAGGCGCGGATCGAGGCCGCGCGGGAGGTGTGGCGGACCGGGTTCGTCGCCGAGGCGCTGGTACGGCAGGCCGCCCGGCCCACTCTGGACACCAGCGGCGAGCGCCACACCGGCACGCTCACCGCCGCCGACCTCGCCGGCTGGTCCGCGACCTACGAGACGCCGGCGACGTACGACTGGAACGGCTGGACGGTGTGCAAGGCCGGCCCCTGGAGCCAGGGGCCGGCCCTCCTCCAGCAGCTCGCCCTGCTCCCGCCCGAGCTGCCCGCCTACGGCCGCGCCGACTACGTCCATCTTCTGATCGAGGGCTGCAAGCTCGCCATGGCCGACCGCGAGGCCTGGTACGGCGACGCGGCCGAGGTCCCGCTCGGCGAGCTCCTCGACGCCGGCTACAACGCGGAACGGCGACGGCTGATCGGCGACAAGGCGTCGTACGAGCTGCGGCCCGGCAGCCCCGGCGGGCGCACCCCGCGGCTGAGCGCGCACGCGCACGTGGTCAACGGCGACGACCCCGCCTTCGACCCGATGGGCGCGGGCGAGCCGACGGTCGCCAAGGGACCGGCCTCGCCGGTGCCCGGCGAGCCGGAGGTGACCGGTGACGGGCTCACCCGGGGCGACACCTGCCACCTCGACGTCGTCGACCGCTGGGGCAACATGGTCGCCGCCACGCCCAGCGGCGGCTGGCTGCAGTCCAACCCGGTCGTGCCCGAACTGGGCTTCCCGCTCGGCACCCGGCTGCAGATGACCTGGCTGGAAGAGGGCCTGCCGAACTCGCTGACGCCGGGCCGCCGCCCCCGCACCACCCTCACCCCCTCGATCGCGTTGCGCGACGGGACGCCGGTGCTGGCGTTCGGCACGCCCGGCGGCGACCAGCAGGACCAGTGGCAGCTGCACTTCTTCCTGGCCGTCGCCCTCCGCGCGCGGGTGCGCGGCTCCCTCGACCTCCAGGGGGCCATCGACGCCCCGAACTGGCACAACGACGCCTTCCCCGGTTCCTTCTACCCGCGCGGCATGCGGCCGGGCAGCGTCACCGTGGAGTCGCGCATGCCGGCGGAGGTGGTGGAGGAGTTGCGGCGGCGCGGCCATGACGTCACCGTCGGCGACCCGTGGTCCGAGGGGCGGCTGTGCGCGGTGGCCCGCGACCCGCAGACCGGGATTCTGCTCGCCGCTGCGAACCCGCGCGGGATGCAGGGGTACGCGGTGGGCCGCTGACCCACGCCCCGCTTCTTCATCCCGATTCCACCCGGTGTGCACCGGCGGGGCGGGGATTGTCAGTGGGGCGTGCTCTCATGGAGGCATGATCGAAGACACGGAAACCATCGACGAGTTTCTCGCCCGCCACTCGGCCGACGTCGAGGAGGCGGTCCGCAAGGCCGCCGCGGCCGAGATCATGCCCCGCTTCCGGCAGCTCGCGGCGCACGAGATCGACCAGAAGAGCGGTCCGCACGACCTGGTGACGGATGCCGACCGCAACGCCGAGCTGCTCCTCACCGAGGCCCTCGGCGCCCTCCTGCCCGGCTCGGTGGTCGTCGGCGAGGAGGCGGTGCACGCCAACCCGGCGACCTATGAGGCGATACAGGGCGACGCGCCGGTCTGGATCGTCGACCCTGTCGACGGGACCCGGCAGTTCGTGCGCGGCGAAGACGGCTTCTGCACCCTGGTCGCCCTCGCCCGGCACGGCGTGCTGCTCGCCTCCTGGACATACGCTCCGGCCCGCGACCAACTGGCCACGGCCGTCCGCGGCGGCGGCGCCTTCCTGGACGGCGAGCGCCTCTTCGCCGGCCCGCCCGAGGCCGGCCGCGACCTGAGGGTGGCCACGTCCCACCCCGACTACACGACCGACGACCAGAAGCGCGCCCTGCTGTCGCTGTGGACGGACGGGGTCGCACCGCGCGCGTGCGGATCGGCCGGCCTGGAGTATCTCGCCATAGCCCGGGGCCAGTTGGACGCCACGGCCTTCTCCTGGGAGGCGGCCTGGGACCACGCGGCCGGACTGCTGCTGGTCGAGGAGGCGGGCGGCGCCCACCTCACCCTCACCGGCGAGCCGTTCCGCATCACCGGCGGCAACGCCCTGCCCTTCACAGCGGCCAGGGACGCGACGACGGCCCGCCGCGTCTCGGCCCTCCTCGCGGGCGCCGAACTGCAGACACGCTGAGGCAGGCGCGGAGAGCCGGCCTCCGCGACGGAGGGGCTTCGGCGACGGGGGCGCAGCGACGGGGTCTCTGCGGCGGGGCTTCGGCGGCGGGCTCAGTGACGGGGCTTCGGCGGCGCGCTCTGTGACGGGGTCTGTGTGACGGGGGCTTCGGCGGCAAGGCTCAGTGACGGGGTCTGTGTGACGGGGGCTTCGGCGGCAAGGCTCAGTGACGGGGTCTCTGTGACGGGGCTTCGGCGGCGCGCTCAGTGACGGGGGCTTCGGCGGGGCGCTCTGTGGCGGGGCGCTTGGGCGGCTTCGGCGGGGCGCTCTGTGACGGGGGGTTCTGTGGCGGGGCGCTTGGGCGGCCTCGGCCTCGGTGGCGCGGTCTCTCTGACGGGGGCTGGCTTTGGCGACGGGGGCTCGGTGACGGCGAAGTTTCGGTGACGGGATCTCGGGGGGACGTGGCCGCGACGGGGTGGGCGCTCCCTGTGGCGCGCCCCCGGTGATGCGGCGGCGGCTGCCCTGCTCAGGTGTGGAGCTGCCCTGGGAGGTTGCGGGGCCGCTCCTGTGATCCTGATGCTTCCAGGGGCCCCGTGCCGCGGGTGTTGTCGTACCACCGGCATATCCTGAGTTCGGGGGCCGCCGGTCTACGGAGGCCACCGGCTGACGAAGGGGTCGAAGTGCCGTCGATGCTCGATGCGGTCGTGGTGGGAGCGGGGCCCAACGGGCTGACCGCGGCGGTGGAGCTGGCCAGGCGCGGCTTCTCCGTGGCGCTGTTCGAGGCGCGGGGCACCGTGGGCGGGGGAGCCCGCACCGAGGAGCTCACCCTGCCGGGCTTCCACCACGATCCCTGCTCCGCCGCACACCCCCTGGGCATCAACTCGCCCGCCTTCCGCGCCCTGCCCCTGGAGCGCTACGGCCTCGAGTGGCTGCACGCCGAACTGCCCATGGCGCACCCCTTCCCCGACGGCAGCGCCGCGGTGCTGTCGAGGTCGGTCGCCGAGACGGCCGCCTCGTTCGGGCCACGCGACGCGGGCGCGTACCGCCGTCTGGTCGCGCCCTTCCTGCCCAAGTGGGACACCCTGGCCCGCGATTTCATGTCGCTGCCGCTGACCGCGCTCCCGCGTGACCCGGTCACCCTGGCCCGTTTCGGCCTGGTCGGCCTGCCGCCGTCCTCCTGGCTCACCCGCCGCTTCCGTGACGAGCCCGCCAAGACCCTCTTCGCCGGTCTCGTCGCCCATGTCATGGCCCCGCTGAACGGCTTCGCCACCGGCGCCATCGGCCTGGTCTTCGCCCTCGCCGCGCACGCCCGCGGCTGGCCGGTGGCCCGCGGCGGCTCCCAGTCCATCTCGGACGCGCTCGCCGCCTACCTACAGGACCTCGGCGGCAGCATCCACACCGACTACGAGGTCAAGCGCCTCGACGACCTGCCCCCGGCCCGCGCCTACGTCTTCGACACCTCGCCCACCGCCCTCGCCCGCATCGCCGGCTTCGGCAACCACTACCAGGGCTACCGGTACGGGCCGGCCGCCTTCAAGATCGACTACGCGCTCGACGGCCCGGTCCCGTGGACCGCGAAGGAGGCGCGCACCGCCGGCACCGTGCAGATCGGCGCGGACAGCGCGGAGATCGGCGCCGCCCTGCGCGCCCCCTCCCGGGAGGGCCGCGCGCCCGACCGGCCCTTCATGATCACGGTGCAGCCCAGCGTCGTCGACCCGACCCGCGCCCCGGCCGGCAAGCACGTCTTCTGGGCGTACGGCCATGTCCCCAACGGTTGGACCGGAGACCTCACCGACGCGATGGAACGCCAACTGGAGCGCTTCGCCCCGGGGTTCCGCGACCGAGTCCTCGCCCGCGCCATCGCGGGCCCGGCCGAACTCGCCGTCCGCAACGCGAACTACGTCGGCGGAGACATCGCCTCCGGCGCGGCTTCCGGCCTCCAGTTGCTGCTGCGCCCCAAGCTGACCGCGTTCCCGTACGCCACCCCGCACCCGGCCGTCTTCATCTGCTCCTCGGCCACCCCGCCCGGCCCGGGCGTGCACGGCATGTCGGGCCACAACGCGGCGAAGGCCGTGTGGCGGAGGCTGCGGCAACAAAGATGAACAGCGGGCGGTCCCCGTTGGTATACACACAGGCATGACCACGATCACGCTCGTCCAGGGCGACATCACCCGGCAGTCCGTGGACGCCATCGTCAACGCGGCCAACTCCTCCCTGCTCGGCGGCGGTGGCGTCGACGGCGCCATCCACCGCCGGGGCGGCCCCGCGATCCTCGACGACTGCCGCCGCCTGCGCGCCTCCCACTACGGCAAAGGGCTGCCCACGGGCCGAGCCGTCGCCACGACCGCGGGCGAACTGGACGCACGCTGGGTGATCCACACCGTCGGCCCCGTGCACAGCACGACCGAGGACCGGTCGGAGCTGCTTGCCTCCTGCTACCGGGAGTCGCTGCGGGTCGCGGACGAGCTCGGCGCCCGAACCGTCGCCTTCCCGGCGGTCTCCGCGGGCGTCTACGGCTGGCCGATGGACGACGCCGCCCGGATCGCGGTGGAGACGGTCCGGGCCACGGAGACGAACGTCGAGAAGGTCACGTTCGTCCTCTTCGACGAGCGCGCCTACGACGCGTTCGCCCGGCATGTCCGATGACGCGTCAGGTGACGTGCCGGGAGGCGCTCACGCCGGCGGAGGCGCTGCGCCGCGGGGACTGCATGTTCATGTGCCGCTTCGGCGAGAGGCGCGCAGCGAGTTCAGAAGGGCGGCTCCGCGTTCGGCGTCGTCCACGCTCACGGCGAACTCCCTGCCCTTCGAGGGGTGGATGACCAGGCATTCGCCGCCGCGCAGCATCACGGTGGTTCCCCGTCCGCTCAGCCGGTAGCCCCAGCCGCCCACCTGCCAGGGCGTGCGGCGCTCGACGTGCGCCGACTCGACGTCCTCGGCGGCCCAGTGCCGCGTGGGCCAGCCGAGCGGGCCGAAGGACACGTCAAGACCCTGCTCGCTGACCCGTGCCCGAACCGAGGCACAGCCGAGGATCAGCACGGAGCCGAGGGCCGACGCCGCGGCCGCCGACAGGGACGGACGGCCCGTCAGGCCGGCGAGCGCCGCCACGACGACGCCGATCGCGAGCAGCCCGGTCAGGGCGGCGAGCGCATGAAGCCAGGAGTTCGATGCGCGGGCGAGCCATACGACCCGCTGCCCGGGGGGAATCTCCAGGGTCGGGCCGCCCGCCGCGGGCCGGGGCGCGCCGAACGCCCGGCGCTCGGCCAGCAGGCCGGCCGCGCCCACCGCGGCCGCCACGACGAGCGTGGCCACGACCCCGCCCGTCACCGATCCCGCCTGACGCCAGTCCGTGCGGTCCAGATTCGCCCGTACGATCGACGCCTGCGCGCCGAGCAGCGTCACACCGCCGGACCCGAGACCCGCGACCGCCCACCCCGACACCCCGCCACCTGCCCCTGCTTCTGGACCCGCCTCTGCCCCCGCCCGGCGCATCGCGAGCACGACGACGGACGCCAGCACACTCCAGATCAGCCCGGGGAACAGCGCCGCGGCCCAGAACGGCATGGAGCTGTCGGGCCTGGCCGAGCCGACGCTCCAGTGGGTCGCCAGCCGGTCCGGGAGCCGGCCCCTCGCGGCCCACGGCAGTGCTGCCAACAGGGCCAGGACGCCGAGGCCCCAGCCGACGGCGCCCCACACGGCTCCGTTCCTGCGCGTCTGGTCCGTCACGAGATCCCCCTGATCATGTCGACGAGGTCGTCCGTGCCGTAGCCGAGGTGCGCCGCGTCGGTCACCAGGTCGCGTACGCGGTCCAGCAGGACGGAGCGCCGGTCCGCCCCGTCGGCCACCGTCACGCCCCGGCCTCGCCGGAACTCCAGCACGCCTTCGTCGCGCAGCGCTCGAAGCCCCCGTAGAACCGTGTTGACGTTGACATCCAGGGCCTGGGAAAGGTCCCGGGCCGGGGGGAGGCGGTCTCCCGGCCCGCACTCGCCTTCGGCGATGGCGCGCCGGATCGCGCCCGCCACCTGCTCGTGCAGGGGACGACCGTCCGCGGTGTTCAGTCTCAACAGCATGGTGCTATTGAAGATAGCACCAACGGCTTGAAGAGAGACGCCCCGCCAGGGTCACCTCTGCTGAGTCGGTAGTTCACCCCGCCTCCTGCACCGGTGACGAGGCAGCGGGGCAGGAGCGGCCCCTCGCCCGGTTCCACGGGTGACGCGGCGGCGGCGTCACCCGTGGAACCGGGGGGCGGCGGACCGTGCCGGATCAGCCGTCGATGCGGTGGGCGGTCCAGAACGACGTCAGATCCGTGGTCGTGGCGGCCTGGGCCGCCGCCTTGAACTCGGCCGTGGTCGAGACGCCGTACCAGTGCGAAGTGGCGTACGCCTTCAGCAGGTTGGCCATGGCGGTGTCGCCGATGAGCCGTCGCAGGTCGTGCAGGGCGCACTTGCCGTACCCGTAGACGACGGTGGAGTACCGGGAGGAGTGGGCGTCCCAGTAGGCCATCGAGTTGGTGATCTTCTCCGCGGACGAGGCCCACGAGACGCTGCTCCAGCAGCCGCTGCCGGTCTTGCCCAGCGCCAGGTCGGTGGCGTAGTCGGTGAACGACTCGTCCAGCCACGGGCTGTTGTACTCGTCGTCGCCGACGATGCCGTACCACCACTGGTGGCCGATCTCATGGGTCAGCGCCGTGGTGCTCACCAGGTCGAGGACGAACCCGGGGTACTCCATGCCGCCGAACCAGAAGTTGTTGTCGATGACGGCGTCCAACTCGCCGTACGGATAGGCACCGAAGCGGGCGGCGTGGGCGTCCACGGCGGACTTGGCGGTGGTGAGCATCGACTGGGCGTTGGCCGAGCTGATGCCGGAGACGGAGTAGACGTTGATCGGGGTTCCGGCGGTCGAGGTGCCGGAGATCTTGCTGAACGGGCCCGCCGCCCACGCGAAGTCACGCACCTTGGAAGCGGTTGCCGTGGTGATGGTGCGCCCGCTGGAGCCGGCGGCGTCGACCGAGGCGCCGGTGGCCGGGACCAGCAGCGCGGTCGGGTGGTCGAGGGTCACCTTGAAGTCGGCGGCCAGGGAGTAGAAGGACTCGCCGTTGTTCGTGTACGGGTCCAGGTGCCAGCCCGCCCCGTCCTTCACCGCCAGCACGGGCAGCGCGTTGCCGATGAAGCTGAACGACCCGTCGTGGCCGAACCGGTCGGCGCCGCTGGGCACGGTGATGCCCAGGTCGAAGCCGATCGTGGCGCTCTGCCCCTGGGCGAGGGGCGTGGCGAGGGTGATCGGGAGGGCCGTGCAGCCGACGGAGAGGGCGCCCGCGGTGCCGCCGGTGACGTTGCTGACCGCGATCGGCATCGAGGTGCAGGTGCCGTGGTAGTTGTCCCACAGCCGCAGGTACACCTCGCTCAGCGCGGTGGCGGAGGCGTTGGTGAAGGTCGCGCTCTCGTGACCGGTCCAGACCGTCCCGTCCGTGTTGCTGGTGAGGTTGACGGTGTACGAGGGTGCGGCCGGGGTGCGTGTGGAGTCGGCGGGCGGCGGTGCGGTGTCGCCGGAGGTGTTGAGCGCGATGTCGTCGAGGACGAAGCTCGACTGGAGGCTGGAGTCCTCGGTTCCGGTGAAGGCGAGGCTCACGGTCTGGCCCGCGAAGGCCGACACGTCGAACGACTTCTGGACGTAGCCGGTGTTCTTGTCGAGATTCGAGTACGTGGCCAGGGTCGTCGTGCCGATCTTCGCCGTCAGCTTGTCGTACGCGGTGGACGAGGTCGTCTCGGCCGTGTCGATGTGCAGCCAGAAGGTGAGCGTGGCGGCGGTGCACCCGGACGGGATCGTGACGCTCTGCGAGAGCGTGTCGGTGTGCGTGCTGCCGACTCCGTCCAGCCAGGCGAAGGCGGAGCCGCCGTGCGCCGACTGACCGGTGCGGCTGGTGATCACACCGGTCGAGGACTGGGTCCACGCCGAGGCGCCGCTCTCGAAGTCGCCGCCCGCGACCACCTGGGCGGGGGTGCAGGCGGCAGCCGCAGCGGCGGTCCGCGCCGCCTGTGCTGCCGGCTGCGCATGGGGTGCCTGCTGTGCCCGGTGTGCCTGCGGTGCCTGCGGTGCCTGTGGCGCGGCTGCCACGGGTGTGGCGGGGAGCGAGACGGCGGCCAGCGCGGCGAGGACGAGTGCGCTCGCGGCGACGGCCTTGCGGGGGGTGGGTCTCACACATGGCTCCTTTGCGGCGGCCGGGTTTCCGGCCTGCTCGGTGGCTGTCCCTGACGGCGTGGGTGTGCCGGAGGGCGGTGCGCGACGGCTGGCGGAAGCCTGACAGATTTGACGCGGCCATGCCATCAGGGATTGGCAAAGCCCCCTCACCTCACCGGACGGACCGAAACGCCTCCGCCCCCAACCCGCCCCACGATCCCTGCCGCACAGCCCGAACCCCGCTCTTGCGGCAACCCAGGACACCCCGTCCATCACCCCGGTAACCTGCTCTACTGCGGGCCGGGGGCTGCCCGCTCACACTCGCCCGCCCTTCGCTGTGCGCCGGGCTTAACTCCCGGTGGCCGGTCCGGGAGACACCTGTGTAATGCACGGTTCGTACCGTCGCAGAGGCTTGCAGAGACTCTCACCAGGCCGATCGTCAGAAGGAAAGGGGCGCCCGTGGCCGCGTTGGACCCGCGGACCGACAGCGCGTCGGAGACGAAGGTGCGCACGGTCTGCTCGTACTGCGGGGTCGGCTGCGGCATGGTCCTGGACATCGGCTTCGGACCGGACGGACGGCGTACGGTCCTGAAGGCGTCCGGCGACAAGGAGCACCCCGCGAACCTCGGCCGGCTGTGCACCAAGGGCGCGACCACCGCCGACATGCTCGCCGCTCCCGGCCGGCTGACGACCGCCCTCGTCCGCTCGGACCGCGGTGAGGAACCGGAACCCGCCCCCGTGGACGCGGCCGTCGCCGAGACGGCGCGGCGGCTGCGGGCCGTCGTCGACGAGCACGGCCCCGACGCGGTCGCCCTCTACGTCTCCGGTCAGATGAGCCTCGAAGCGCAGTACCTGGCCAACAAGCTGGTGAAGGGCTACCTCCGCACCAACCAGATCGAGTCCAACTCCCGGCTGTGCATGGCAAGCGCCGGAACCGGTTACAAGCTGTCTCTGGGCGCCGACGGCCCGCCCGGCTCCTACGAGGACCTCGACAAGGCGGACGTCTTCCTCGTCATCGGCTCCAACATGGCCGACTGCCACCCGGTCCTGTTCCTACGGATGATGGACCGGGTGAAGGCGGGCGCGAAACTGATCGTCGTCGACCCGCGCCGCACCGCCACCGCGGCGAAGGCCGACCTGTTCCTCCAGGTCAAGCCGGGTACCGACCTGGCCCTCCTCAACGGCCTGCTCCACCTCCTGCACGAGAACGGCCACACCGACCCCGCCTTCGTCGCCGCGTACACCGAGGGCTGGGAGGCGATGCCGGAGTTCCTCGCCGACTACCCGCCCGCGACCGTCGCGGAGATCACCGGCATCCCGGAGGCCGACCTCCGCGAGGCCGCCCGGCTGATCGGGGAGGCGGAGGAGTGGACCAGCTGCTGGACCATGGGCCTCAACCAGTCCACGCACGGCACCTGGAACACCAACGCGCTCATCAACCTCCACCTCGCCACCGGCGCGATCTGCCGCCCGGGCAGCGGGCCCTTCTCCCTCACCGGCCAGCCCAACGCCATGGGCGGCCGGGAAATGGGGTACATGGGCCCGGGGCTCCCCGGCCAGCGCTCCGTCCTCGTCGACGCCGACCGCGCCTTCGTCGAGGAGCTGTGGGGGCTCGAACCGGGGGCCATCCGGGCCGACGGCGTCGGCAAGGGCACCGTCGAGATGTTCCGGAAAATGGCCGACGGCGAGATCAAGGCCTGCTGGATCATCTGCACCAACCCGGTCGCCTCCGTCGCCAACCGCAGGACGGTCATCGAGGGGCTGGAGGCCGCCGAGTTCGTCGTCGCCCAGGACGTGTTCGCCGACACCGAGACCAACGCGTACGCCGACGTCGTCCTGCCCGCCGCGCTGTGGACCGAGACCGAGGGCGTCCTCATCAACAGCGAGCGCAACCTCACCCTCGCCCGGCCCGCCGCCGACCCGCCAGGCGAGGCCATGGCCGACTGGCAGCTCATCGCGGCCGTCGCCCGCGCGATGGGTTACGAGAGCGGTTTCGCCTACGACAGCGCCGAGCAGGTCTTCGAGGAGATCAAGCGCGCCCACAACCCGGCAACCGGTTACGACCTGCGCGGAGTGACATACGACCGGCTGCGCGCCACCCCCGTGCAGTGGCCGGCCGCCACCGCCGACGGCCCCGACCGCAATCCGATCCGGTACGTGAACGACGACGGCTCGCTCACCTTTCCCACGGCTTCCGGCCGCGCCGTCTTCCACCCGCGTCCGCACGTCCCGCCCGCCGAGATGCCGGACGACGACTATCCGTTCGTCCTGAACACCGGACGCCTCCAGCACCAGTGGCACACCCTGACGAAGACCGCGAAGGTGGCCAAGCTCAACAAGCTCAACCCCGGCCCGTTCGTCGAGGTGCACCCCGAGGACGCGGCCGCGCTCGGCGTGGCCGACGGCGACTCCGTCGAGGTCGCCTCGCGGCGCGGGCGGGCCGTGCTGCCGGCCGTCGTCACCGACCGCGTCCTGCCCGGCTCCTGCTTCGCGCCGTTCCACTGGAACGACCTGTTCGGCGAGTACCTCAGCGTCAACGCGGTCACCAGCGACGCCGTCGACCCGCTCTCCTTCCAACCCGAGCTGAAGGTGTGCGCGGTCTCGCTGACCAAGGTTTCGACACCGGTTACCGTGCAGGTACCGGCCACGGACACCCCGGCCGCCGGGACGCGTGCCATGGCCGGACCGGTCACGGGAACTCCGCTGACGGAAACCCCCGCCCTCGGGGCCTCCGCGCCCGCGCCCGTCCTCGTGCCGACCGCCGTCCAGCCCTCCGCGGCCGCCGTCTTCGGCCTGGACCCCGCCCCGCCGCCGGTCCTGACCGAACGCGAACGGCAGTACCTCGTCGGTTTCCTCGCCGGCATCCCGGCCGGCGCCCCCGGCGTCCCCGTCCTGCCGCCGGACGCGCCCTTCAGCGCCGAGCACGCCCTGTGGGTCAACGGCACCCTCGCCGGCATGTACTCCCGCACCGCCGCCGCGCCCCCGGAATCCCCGGCGCGCCAGGTCGTGATCCTCTGGGCCTCCCAGACCGGCAACGCCGAGGACTTCGCCGCCGCCACCGCCGCCCGGCTCACCGAGGGCGGCCACCCGGCCTCCCTCGTCGCGATGGACGAGGCCGACCCCGCCACCCTGCCGGCCGCCGCCGACCTGCTGCTGATCACCAGTACCTTCGGCGACGGCGACGCCCCCGACAACGGCGCCGGCTTCTGGGACGGCCTCGCCGCGCTGGACACCGGCCGTCTCGAAGGCCGTCGCTACGCCGTCCTCGCCTTCGGGGACTCCTCGTACGACGACTTCTGCGGACACGGCCGGCGCCTGGACCACCGTATGGACGAGCTCGGCGCGGTCCGGCTGGCCCCGCGCACGGACTGCGAACCGGACTACGAGACGGAGGCGGAGGCCTGGCTGGACCAGGTGGTCACCGCGCTCAAGGCGGCCACGGAGTTCCTGCCCGCGCCCCCCGTCGACACCCCGCCCGCCTCCCCGGCCGTCGCGCCCGCTCCCGCTCCCGCGCCCGCCCCGGCCCTCGGCCCTGCCTCGGCGTCCCCCGCCGTCGCCGCCAAGCCCGCGCCCGCCGGGCCCGCCCGCTCCCGGCGGCCCGTCCCCGTCACCGCCCGCCTCACCGGCAACCGGTTGCTCAGCCTGCCGGGTTCCGGCAAGGAGGTCCGGCGCTTCACCTTCGACACCCGCGACAGCGAGACCCCCCTCGTCTACGAGGCCGGCGACGCCCTCGGCGTACGCCCTCTCAACTCCCCCGACCTGGTGGCGGAGTGGCTGACCGTCACCGGCCTCGACGCGCACGCGCCCGTCGTCGTCAACGGTTTCGGTGAGGTCGCCCTCGGCGAGGCCCTGCTGCGCCACCTGGACATCACCCGGATCACCCCGGCCCTGCTCCGCTTCGCCGCCGACCGCACCCGAGACCCGCGCGAGCTGCGGAAACTGCTGCGCCCCGACAACAAGGACGAGCTGGCGAAGTGGTCCTGGGGCCGCCAAGCCGTCGACGTGGCGGCCGAGTTGGGCCTGCGCGCCGACGCCCAGGAATGGGCCGAGGTGCTCGGACGGCTGCAGCCGCGGCTGTACTCCATCTCGTCCAGCCCGCTGACCGACCCCCACCTTGTGTCGCTCACCGTGTCCGTCGTGCGGTACGAGAACCTGGCCGGGCGCCCCCGACAGGGCGTGTGCTCGCCGTTCCTCGCCGACGCCGAACCCGGCACCGAGGTCCCGGTCCATGTGCAGCGCTCGCCGCACTTCCGCCCGCCTGCCGACCCGGCGACCCCGATGGTGATGGTCGGGCCGGGAACCGGTGTGGCGCCCTTCGTCGGGTTCCTCGAGGAGCGCCGGGCACGCGGACACCGGGCGCCCAACTGGCTGTTCTTCGGAGAGCAGCGCCGGGCGACGGACTTCTACTACGCGGACGAGCTGAGAGCCATGCGGGCCGACGGCGCCCTCGCCCGCCTGGACACCGCCTTCTCCCGCGACCAGCGCGCCAAGGTCTACGTCCAGGACCGGATCCGCGAGCACGGCTCCCACCTGTGGTCCTGGCTCCAGGACGGCGCCCACTTCTACGTCTGCGGGGACGCCTCCCGCATGGCCAAGGACGTGGACCGGGCCCTGCGCGACGTGGCCGTCGTCCACGGCGGCATGAGCGAGGAGGAGGCGGCGGCCCATGTGAAACAACTCGCCGCCGACAAGCGGTACGTGCGGGACGTTTACTGAGCCGATTACTGACTCGCTTACTGAGACGTCTGCTGACGGGAGTCACCAAAAGAGCCCGTGGGAAACGTGGGCACCAAGTGGCGTCGCGCCGAAGAGAGTTGATATTCAGCCATCACGGCGAAGCTATGTTCGTTTTATCAACAGGAGTGGACAAGATCTGACGCACCCTCCGTCCGTGCACAGCCGCACGGTCGCCTCGAGGAAGGTCGTGGTCATGTCGCACCCGAACGTGTCGTCCATGGACCGGCCGGACCGCCCCCAGCGGGTGGAGCCGGGTCATTCCCAGCGGCCGGTCGTCAGCCGCCGTCGTCTGCTCGAAGGGTCTGCCGCCGTCCTCGGCGCGCTCGCCCTGTCCGCACCGTCCACCGGGCACCGGGCCGTCGCCGCGGACGGCACGCCGGAATGGAACGGTTCCATCGACGTCTTCCGGCTCGGCGCCGAAGCCCCGCACACCACCCTCATGCCGTACGCGGACCTCGGCCAGGCCCTCGCCGCCGACCGCACCCGCTCCCCGTACCGGCTGAGCCTGGACGGCGTCTGGAAGTTCGCGCACGCCGACCGCCCCGACGACCGAGACGCCGACTTCCACCGCACCGATCTCGACGACAGGGGCTGGGACACCATCCCCGTCCCCTCCGCCTGGCAGTTGCACGGTTACGACCGACCGATCTACGTCAACATCACCTACCCGTGGTGGGGCCCCAACGGCCTGGGCGAGGAGGCGCAGCCGCCGCGCGCCCCCACCCGCTACAACCCCGTCGGCCAGTACCGTCGCACCTTCACGGTCCCGCGCGGCTGGGCGGGACGGCGGACGTTCCTGCACTTCGAGGGGGTCAAGTCCGCCCACTACGTATGGATCAACGGCGAGTTGGTCGGTTACCACGAGGATTCCTACGACCCCGCCGAGTACGACATCACCCCGCACCTCAAGCCGGGCGCCAACCAGATCGCCGTGGAGGTCTACCGCTACTCCGACGGCGACTGGCTGGAGGACCAGGACATGATCCGGCTGAGCGGCATCTTCCGCTCGGTCTACCTGTACTCCACGCCGGCCGTGCACCTGCGCGACTTCAGGCTGGACACCCCGCTGAGCGACGACTACAAGGCGGCCGAGCTGTCGGTCACCGCCAGTGTGCGGGACTACGGCGGAAAGAGCGCGGGCCGGTACTCCGTCGAGACCCAGCTGTACGACGCGCACGGGCATCCGGTGTGGTCCAGGCCGCTCCAGCAGGCCGTCGCGCTCGGCGCCGGCCAGGAGACGACGGTGCAGGCGGCCAAGGCGGTGCCGAGGCCGCGTCTGTGGTCGGCCGAACACCCGAACCTCTACACCGCCGTGCTCCGCCTGCGCGATCCCGCGGGAAAGGTGATCGAAACCGTTTCCCATCGGGTCGGCCTGCGCGAGTTCGCGCTCAAGGACGGGCTGATGCGCATCAACGGCAAGCCGGTTTCCTTCCGGGGCGCCAACCGGCACGAGATGCACCCGACGCGCGGCTCGGCCCTCACCCGCGCGGACCTGGTCCAGGACATCGGGATCATCAAGCGGCTGAACATCAACACCGTGCGCACCTCGCACTACCCCAACAACCCGCTCTGGCTGGAGCTCGCCGACGAGTACGGCCTCTACCTCGTGGACGAGACCAACCTGGAGACCCACGGCATCCGGGGCGAGTACCCCGGCAACCACGCCGAGTGGACCAGGGCGTGCGTGGCCCGCGCCCAGAGCATGGTGCACCGCGACAAGAACCACGCCTCGGTCGTCATCTGGTCCCTCGGCAACGAGGCCGGCGGCGGCAGCACGTTCACCGCCATGCACGACTGGATCCGTTCCTACGACACCACCCGCGTCATCCAGTACGAGGGCGACGACCGCCCGGGGATCAGCGACATCCGCTCCGAGATGTACGACAGTCCCGCCCGCGTCGAGGCCCGGGCGAGGGACACCGCCGACACCCGGCCGTACGTGATGATCGAGTACTCCCACGCGATGGGCAACTCCAGCGGAAACTTCAAGAAGTACTGGGATCTCGTCCGCCGTCACGACGTGCTGCAGGGCGGCTGGATCTGGGACTTCGTCGACCAGGCCCTCGACTGGCCGACCCCGACCCGCAAGCTGTTCTCCGAGGCCGGGCCCGCCGCGCTGCGCGGTGAGCTCATCGCCCCCAGCGGCGCCTTCACCCGTGACCGGGGCGTGTCCGGTGGAACCGTTTTCGCCCGCGACGCGCGCCTCGACCTCACCGGCTCGCTCACGCTGGAGGCCTGGTTCACCCCGCACACAACCGGTTACCACCAGCCCATCCTCGCCAAGGGCGACACCCAGTACGCCCTGAAACAGACCGACAGGACGCTGGAGTTCTTCATCTACGGCAGCGGTCAGTGGGTCACCGCGAGCTGGGCGCTGCCGGACGACTGGACCGGCCGCGAACACCACGTCGCGGGCGTCTTCGACGCGGGTTCCGGCACCCTGACCCTCCATGTCGACGGCACGGTCCGGGCGACCCGGACCACCACGGTGCGCCCCGCCGTCAACACCGCCCCGCTGTCTCTGGCCACCGACGTCGACAACCCGACCCGCGAGTTCAGCGGCATCGTCCGCCGGGCCCGGGTGTACGCCCGGGCGCTGAGCGCCGCCGAACTGGCCTCCGCCGGCCGCGGCCCCGGCGACGACGGCGTACGGTTCTGGTTCGACGCGGCCACCGTCCGCCTCACCGAGAAACGGCCCCGCGAGAAGACGTTCCGCGCCTACGGCGGCGACTGGGGCGACAACCCCAACGACGGAGCCTTCTGCGGCGACGGCATCATCACTGCCGACCGCGGACTCACCGGCAAGTCCGCGGAGGTCAAGCGGATCTACCAGGCCGTCAACGCCGCGCCGGCCGCCGGGAGCCGACTCGTTCCCGGAGCGGCGGTCACCCTCACCAACGAGTACCTCTTCACCAACCTCCGTGAGTTCGACGGACGGTGGGAACTCGTCGCCGACGGCAGAGTGCTGCAACGCGGAAAGCTGAGCCACGCGCAGCTGGACGTGGCTCCGCTGTCGAGCAAGGACGTCACCGTGCCCTTCAAGGCGCCGGGCGACCCGGCGCCGGGCGCGGAGTACTTCCTGCACCTGTCCTTCACCACCAAGGAGACGACGAAGTGGGCGAAGGCCGGCTTCGAGGTGGCTCGGCAGCAACTCGTCGTCGACGCGGGCAGCCCCGCCGTCACCCCCGTGTCTCTGGGCCGCGTCCCCGCACTCAGCCATCAGGACGGCGACGGGTCGGTCACCGTCACGGGCAAGACCTTCTCCGTCACCGTCGACAAGAAGACCGGCGTCATCACCTCCTACCGGGCCGACGGCGCGCAGCTGATCTCCTCCGGGCCGGTCCCGAACTTCTGGCGTGCCCCCACTGACAACGACCGGGGAAACGGTCAGCACACCCGCAACCAGACCTGGCGCGACGCCGGCGCACGCCGCAAGGTGACCGACGTGAACGTGCGGGCGGTGCGCGACCGAGCCGTAGTGATCAAGGTCTCCGGCACGCTGCCCACGACGACGGAATCGACGTACACCACCACCTACACCGTTTTCGGAAACGGTGAGATCAAGGTCGACAACACCCTGCACCCGGGCGCGGCCTCGCTGCCGTACATCCCGGAGGTCGGCACGCTGCTGTACCTCCCCGCCCGCCTGGAGAAACTGCGTTACTACGGCCGCGGCCCCGAGGAGAACCACTGGGACCGCAACGACGCCACCGACGTGGGCCTGTACTCCGGCACCGTCACCGGGCAGTGGACCTCCTACCTGCGTCCGCAGGAGAACGGCAACAAGACCGACGTCCGGTGGGTCGCCCTCACGGACGGCGACGGCAACGGCCTGCTCGTCTGCGGTGAGCCGCTCCTGGAGGTCAACGCCTCGCACTTCACACCCGAGGACCTGTCGGTCGGCGCCCGCCACGACTACCAGCTCACACCCCGCAAGGAGGTCGTACTCCGCCTGAACCACCGGCAGATGGGCATCGGCGGCGACAACAGCTGGGGCGCGCACACCCACGACGAGTACAAGCTGTTCGCCGACCGCGACTACGCGTACACCTACCGACTGCGGCCGTTGACCGACGTCGACGAGGCGACGAGCGCCTCGCGCAGGCCCACCGCCGAGGAGTAGCCCCAGGTCCGTCGGCGCCGTTTCCCCGCCCGTGTGACCCCCTCCACGGATGATCTTTGTGGCGGCGGGCGGGGAAGAGCGGAACAATTCCCACGGAACGGGAAACGGAATCGACGGAAGAGGAACCCCCATGCCCGAGCAGGACGAACGCTTCGACGTCGTGGTCCTCGGCGCCGGTCCCGGCGGCTACGTCGCCGCGGTCCGCGCCGCCCAGCTGGGCAAGCGCGTCGCGGTGGTCGAGGAGAAGTACTGGGGCGGCGTCTGCCTCAACGTGGGCTGCATCCCCACCAAGGCCCTCCTGCGCAACGCAGAGCTCGCGCACATCTTCACCCACGACGCGAAGACCTTCGGCATCAAGGTCGACGGGCAGGTCTCCTTCGACTACGGCGAGGCGTACCGCCGCAGCCGCAAGGTCGCCGACGGCCGGGTCAAGGGCGTCCACTACCTGATGAAGAAGAACAAGATCACCGAACTCGACGGCCGCGGCGCTTTCGTCGACGACCACACCCTCCGGGTAACCGGTTACGACGGCGAGATCCGCACCATCGGCTTCGACCACTGCATCATCGCCACCGGCGCGACCCCCAAGCTGCTGCCCGGCACGAAGCGCACCGCGCGGGTGGTGACGTACGAGGAGCAGATCCTCGCCGAGGACCTGCCGCAGTCGATCGTCATCGCGGGCGCCGGCGCCATCGGCATCGAGTTCGCCTACGTGCTGCACAACTACGGCGTGAAGGTGACGATCGTCGAGTTCCTGGACCGCGTCGCCCCGCTGGAGGACGCCGAGGTCTCCGCCGAACTGGCCAAGCAGTACCGCAGGCTGGGCATCGACGTGCTCACCTCGACCCGGGTGGAGTCGATCGACGAGTCCGGTCCGCAGGTGCGCGTCACCGTCACCGGCAAGGACGGCGCCCAGCAGGTCCTGGAGGCCGACAAGGTCCTCCAGGCGATCGGCTTCGCGCCCAACGTCACCGGTTACGGCCTGGAGAACACCGGCGTGAAGGTCACCGAGCGCGGCGCGATCGACGTCGACGGCCGCTGCCGCACCTCCGTCCCGCACATCTACGCCATCGGCGACGTCACCGCGAAGCTCATGCTCGCGCACGCCGCCGAGGCGATGGGCGTCATCGCCGCCGAGACCCTCGCCGACGCGGAGACCATGGAGCTGGACTACGCGATGATCCCGCGGGCCACCTTCTGCCAGCCCCAGGTCGCCAGCTTCGGCTACACCGAGGAGCAAGCTCGGGAGAGGGGGTACGACGTCAAGGTGGCGAAGTTCCCGTTCACCGCCAACGGCAAGTCCCACGGCCTCGGCGACACCACCGGCTTCGTCAAGCTCATCAGCGACGCCAAGTACGGCGAACTGATCGGCGGCCACCTCATCGGCCCCGACGTCACCGAACTCCTCCCCGAACTCACCCTGGCCCAGCAGTGGGACCTCACCGTCCACGAGGTCGCCCGCAACGTCCACGCCCACCCCACCCTCAGCGAGGCCGTCAAGGAGGCGGTGCACGGCCTGGCCGGGCACATGATCAACATGTAGCTCCCGCGCACCGCACCCGGCGGGGCCGTTCACCCGAACGGTCCCGCTGCGCTCGCCGCCGACGTACGTCCGGGATGTGCTGGCATCCACCGGACCGGACCCCGACCCGGACCAACGCGGGGCGGTCCGGCCTGGACCACACCGGACCGCCCCGACGGCGAGGGAGCCCGCCATGCCGGACGGCAACGCCCCGGACACCGACCCTCCGGAGAGCCGCCCTCCGAGCAGCAACTCTCCCACCGCCGACCCTCCGGAGAGCCGCTCTCCGGGCAGCAACTCTCCCACCGCCGGCCCTCCGGAGAGCCGCCCTCCGGGCAGCGGCCCTCCCGGCGCCGACCCCTCGGATGACGACCCTGCGGGCAGCAGCCCTCCCAGCGTCGGCCCCTCGGACGCCGACCCTGCGGGGGGCCGCTCTCCGGGCAGCAGCTCTCCCGGTGCCGGCCCTTCGGACTCCGGGTCTGCGGGGAGCCGCTCTCCGGGCAGCGGCCCTCCCGGCGCTGGCCCCTCGGATGGCGACCCTGCGGGGGGCCGCTCTCCGGGCAGCAGCTCTCCCGGTGCCGGCCCTTCGGACTCCGGGTCTGCGGGGAGCCGCTCTCCGGGCAGCGGCC
>NZ_JBITCT010000009.1:35269-79006 GCF_044453465.1 Streptomyces sp. NPDC051677 | reverse complement strand
CCTCCCGGTGCCGGCTCTCCCGGTGCCGGCCCTTCCGACGCCGGGCCTCTGGACAGCGGGCCCCCGGGCCGTGGCGCTGCGGACAACGGTGCCCTGGGCGACCCTGCCCCGGACAACCCTCGCCCCGACACTGGCGCGCACGGCAACCCTGCCTCCGGCAACAGTGCCCCCGACAACCCTGTCCCCGACATCCGTGGCCCGGACAAGTCTGCCCCCGACCACCGCGGCCCGGACAAGTCTGGTCGCGATGATCAGGTGTCGGGCAGCGGTGCCGTCGGTGGGGCGGAGTTGGAGGCGCTCAGGGCGCGGGTCGCGGTGCTGGAGGCGGAGCGCACTCGCACTCGCCGTCCCCCGCACCACCGGATCCGCTCGCTCGTCGCGGTCGTGCTGATCGTCCTCGGTTGTGTCCTGGCCCCCCTGGGGGCGTTGGCCGCCTGGACGGCCGACATCGTGGGCGACTCGGATCGCTATGTCGACACCGTTCGCCCCCTCGCCTCCGACCGCGACGTGCAGAACGCGGCCGCGAGCCGGGTCACGAACGCCGTGATGGACCACCTGGACCTCAACGCCCTGCTGCAGGACGTGGTCCCGACCCAACGTCCGCTCGTCCAGAAGGCGTTGGGCAAGCTCGGCGGCTCCATCGAGGGCGCCGTCGGCAGTTTCGTGCAGGACAAGACGCAGGCCGTCATCGCCTCCGACGCCTTCGAACGGATCTGGGTCGACGCCAACCGCCGCATCCACAGCACCGTGGTCAAGGCCCTCACCGGCAGCGGCGGCGGCGCCGTGAAGATCGAGAACGACACGGTGACCGTGGACCTCGCCCCGGTCGTCGACCAGGTCAAGAAACGACTGGTCGACTCCGGCCTGACGGTCGCGGGAAAGATCCCCGAGGTCCACACCGACTTCACGGTCGTCAGGTCCGACGACATCGGCAGGGTGCGGACCTACTTCCGGCTGCTGCAACTGGCCGGTCTGTGGCTGCCGATCGTCGCTGTCCTGCTGGTGGCGTCCGGTGTCCTGCTCTCCACCCACCGGCGACGCGTTCTCATCGTTTCCGCGCTCTGTTTCGCCTTCGCCACCCTCCTGCTGGGCGTCGCGCTCACCGTTTTCCGGGTCGTCTACCTCGACGCGCTCCCGGCCGGCATCTCCCAGCCGGCCGCCGGATCCGTCTACGACACGCTCACGCGTTTCCTGCGCACGTCCGTGCGGGAGGTCGTCGCCGTCGGGGTGGTGCTCGCGCTGGCCGCCTGGCTGACCGGGCCGGGCCGCCGCGCCGTTCTCGTGCGAGGGCTGTGGCATTCGGGCATCGGCGCCGTGCGGGCGACCGCCGACCACGCAGGACTGCGGACCGGCCCCGTCGGCCCGTTCGTGAACCGCTTTCGCAACTGGATCAGCTGGATCCTGGCTGGGGCGGCCGTCCTGGCGTATCTGCTGTGGCCGTACCCGACCGGCTGGGTCGTGATCGGCCTCGCCCTCGCCCTGCTCTTCGCGCTGGGCGTCGTCGACTTCCTCGCGGACCGGCCCCGCCGAAAGGACAGCCCCGCATGAGCGCGAACCCCCCGGCCGACGAGCCGCACGGCGAGATCGGCACCGCCTGGTCCATGCCGCGCGGCGGACCGCGCCGGCCCACCCCGCCCCGCAGCCGGTTCGGCGGCGGCGTCGTCTTCGCCGGCGTCCTGATGCTGTGCGGCGGCGTGCTCGCCGTCCTCCAGGGCATCGCGGCCATCGCCGAGGACGACGTCTACGCCCGCGTCGGCGCCTACGTCTACGAGCTCAGCCTCACCGGCTGGGGCTGGATCCACCTCGTCCTCGGCATCGTCACGGCCGCGACCGGCGCGGCCCTCCTGAAGAAGGCGGACTGGGCCCGCTTCCCGGGCGTCTTCCTCGCCGCGCTGAGCCTGGTCGCCCAGTTCCTGTTCCTGCCGTACGAGCCGCTCTGGTCGGTCACTGTCATGGCGATCGACGTGTTCGTGATCTGGTCGCTGGCGTCTGCCTGGGAGGGAGCGGGCCAGGCCACGTGAGGTCGATGTCGGATTCTCGCCAGCGTCGGGGCGGTCGTCGGCCGATGCTGGAGGCATGCAGAACGGGATGTACACCGATCGGGAGCGCTGTGTGCGCGCCGTACAGTCCAAGGACGCGCGGTTCGACGGCTGGTTCTTCACGGCGGTCCTGACCACCGGAATCTACTGCCGGCCCAGCTGCCCGGTGGTGCCGCCCAAGCCGGAGAACATGGTCTTCCATCCGAGCGCGGCCGCCTGCCAGCAGGCCGGGTTCCGCGCCTGCAAGCGTTGCCGGCCCGACACCACCCCGGGGTCCCCGGAGTGGAACCAGCGCGCCGATCTGGTCGCCCGCGCCATGCGGCTGATCGCCGACGGAGTCGTCGACCGCGACGGCGTCCCCGGACTCGCCGCGCGCCTCGGTTACAGCGCCCGTCAGGTCGAACGCCAACTCCTCGCCGAACTCGGCGCGGGCCCCCTCGCGTTGGCCCGTGCTCAGCGCGCCCAGACCGCTCGCCTCCTCATCGAGACGACCGAACTCCCCATGGCCGATGTCGCGTTCGCCGCGGGTTTCTCCTCCATCCGCACCTTCAACGACACGGTGCGCGAGGTCTTCGCACTCTCCCCGAGCGCACTGCGAGCCCGCGTTCCGCGGAAGAACCCCTCAGCCCCCGCGCACACCTCAGCCCATCCGGCCACGCCCGCCACGCTGGCCCTCCGCCTCCCCTTCCGCGCCCCCCTCAACCCCGACAACCTCTTCGGGCACCTCGCCGCCACCGCCGTGCCGGGCGTGGAGGAGTGGCGGGACGGTGCGTTCCGGCGCACGCTCCGGCTGCCGTACGGGCACGGGATCGTGGCGCTCACCCCGAACCCCGACCACATCGGCTGCCGTCTCACCCTCAGCGACCTGCGCGATCTCACCGTCGCCGGCAGCCGGTGCCGACGCATGCTCGACCTGGACGCCGACCCGGTCGCCGTCGACGAGCAGCTGCGCACGGACCCGCTGCTCGCGCCCCTGGTGGACAAGGCCCCCGGCCGCCGGGTGCCGCGCACGGTCGACGAGGCGGAGTTCGCCGTGCGCGCCGTGCTGGGCCAGCAGGTCTCCACGGCGGCCGCCCGCACCCACGCGGCCCGCCTGGTCACCGCGTACGGCGACCCGGTCGACGATCCCGAAGGCGGTCTCACCCATCTGTTCCCGACACCCGAGGCGCTCGCCGTCGTCGACCCCGAGCAGCTGGCGATGCCCCGCACCCGCCGCACCACCTTCACCACGTTGGTCGGTCAACTCGCCGACGGCACACTCCACTTGGGTGTGGAGAGCGACTGGGCCGAGGCCCGCGCCCGTCTCCTCGCGCTGCCCGGCTTCGGGCCGTGGACGGTCGACGTCATCGCGATGCGCGCCCTGGGCGACCCCGACGCATTCCTCGCCACCGACCTCGGAATCCGGCGCGCCGCCCAGGAGTTGGGCCTGCCCTCTACCCCGGCGGCACTCACGGCCCGTGCGGCGGCCTGGCGGCCCTGGCGCGCGTACGCCGTCCAGTATCTCTGGGCGACCGACAGCCACCCGATCAACTTCCTTCCGGTATAGGGGTGTTCAGTGAACCAGCACACGATCGTCGACAGCCCGTACGGCCCCCTGACCCTCGTCGCCGACGACGGCGTCCTGTGCGGCCTCTACATGACCGAACAGCGCCACCGCCCGCCCGAGGAGAACTTCGGCCCTCGCGACGACACCCTCTTCGGCGACACCGAGGAACAGCTCGAAGCCTATTTCGCAGGCGATCTGCAGGATTTCTCCCTCTCACTCCGCCTGCACGGCACCCCGTTCCAGCAAAGCGTCTGGGCCGAACTGCGCAGGATCCCGTACGGCGAGACCCGCACCTACGGCGAACTCGCCGAAGCCCTCGGCAATCCGGCCGCCTCCCGCGCGGTGGGCCTCGCCAACGGCAAGAACCCCGTCGGCATCATCGTGCCCTGTCACCGTGTGATCGGAGCGGGCGGCGGCCTCACCGGCTACGGTGGCGGACTGGAACGCAAGCAGCGCCTGTTGAACTTCGAGAACGGCACCGCGCCCGGCGAAACGACCCTCTTCTAGACAGAGCCGGAAGGACCGGACGGCTTTTGTTGTGCATGACCTGCGCCTGGTGTGACCTTTGCCTGATGAGGTCCACCGTTCGTCTGGCCTTCACTCAGGCCCGGCCGAGGGCTTCTAGGGTTTGCGGCGCTGCCCCCTCGCACGTCCGTCCCTTCTGTCCGGAGGACAGTCATGGCCGCCGTCAAGGCTTCCCAGCGCAACAGACGCCCCCTCGCCGCACTCGCCGGGGCCGTCGCCCTCACCGCCACGTCGATCGGCGTGTGGGCCGCCACGGCCTCCACCGCTGAGGCCGCGGCTCTCCCGACCCCCGACCACGTGGTGGTCGTGGTGATGGAGAACCACGCCTACTCGCAGGTGATCGGCAGCTCCAGCGCCCCCTACATCAACAACACCCTCAAGGCGGGTGGCGCCAACCTCACCCAGTCCTACGGCCTCACCCACCCCAGTGAGCCGAACTACTACATGCTGTTCTCGGGCTCCAACCAGGGCCGCACCGACGACAGTTGCGTCAGCGTCGGCTCCATCAACAAGCCCAACCTCGCCTCCGAGCTGATCGCCGCAGGCAAGACCTGGGCGAGCTACAACGAGTCGCTGCCCAGCCAGGGTTCCACGACCTGCAGCAGCGGCAACTACGCGCAGAAGCACAACCCGTGGTTCGGCTTCTCCAACGTGCCCACCAGCACCGCGAAGACCATGACGCAGTTCCCGACCGACTACACGACCCTGCCGAAGGTCTCCTTCGTCGTGCCGAACCTGTGCAGTGACATGCACGACTGCTCGGTCTCCACGGGCGACACCTGGATCAAGAACAACCTGGGCGCCTACGCCACCTGGGCCCAGACCCACAACAGCATCCTCGCCGTCACCTTCGACGAGGACAACAAGCTGTCCGGCAACCGCATACCCACCGTCTTCTACGGGCAGCACGTCACCCCCGGCAGCTCCAGCGCCACCACCTACAACCACTACAACGTCCTGCGGACCGTGGAGGACCTGGCCGGTCTGAGCGCGCACGCGGGCAACGCCGCCTCCGCCTCCGACATCAGCGGCATCTGGAACTGACGCCCGTGTATCTCGCGGACTCCCGCAGCACCAAGGCCGCCGTCGCCCCGGACCCCCGTCCGGGGCGGCGGCCGGCCGCCGTGCCCGGCACCGTGCTGGCCCTGGGTGCGGTCAGCCTGATCACGGACGTCTCCTCGGAGATGGTCACGGCGGTCCTGCCGCTCTACGTGGTCGCGGGCCTCGGTCTGTCGCCGCTCGGGTTCGGTCTCCTCGACGGCATCAACAACGGCGTCGGGGCCCTGGTCCGGCTGGCCGGAGGCCATCTCGCCGACCGGGGAGGCCGCCGGCACAAGGTCGTGGCAGGCCTCGGCTACGGACTGTCGGCCCTGTGCAAGCCGCTGCTGCTGCTCGCCCACACCCTCCCCGTGATCAGCGCCGTGCTCGCGGCCGACCGCACCGGCAAGGGGCTGCGCACGGCCCCCCGGGACGCGATGATCTCGCTGGCCACCGAACCCGCCCACCGGGGACGGGCGTTCGGGGTGCACCGTGCCATGGACACCACCGGCGCCCTCCTCGGCCCGCTCGTGGCCTTCGCCGTGCTGCGGGCCACCGTCGACGGCTACGACGCGGTCTTCGCGGTCAGCGGCTGCATCGCCGTACTCGGGGTCCTGGTGCTGGTGCTCTTCGTGCCCCGCCACATCGCCCCCGCCGACGCCGTGCCACGGCCCGAACCGGCCCGGCCGCTGCTGCGGGACGCGCTCGGACTGCTGCGCCGCCCCGAACTGCGCAGGCTCACCGTGTGCGCGACCCTGCTCGGCCTGACCACCGTCAGCGACTCCTTCCTCTACCTGCTGCTCCAACGCGAAGGGGACCTGCCCGCCCATCTCTTCCCGCTGCTGCCGCTGGGCACCGCCGCCGTCTTCCTGCTGCTCGCCTTTCCGCTCGGCGCACTCGCCGACCGGGTCAGCCGCCGTCGGCTCTTCCTGGGCGGCCACGGCGTCCTGCTGCTCGGCTACGGCCTGGTGCTCTCCCCTTGGCACGGCGCCCCCGCCGTGATCGCCGTCCTCGTCCTGCACGGCGCCTTCTACGCCGCCACCGACGGAGTCCTCGCGGCCGCCACCGCCGGCGCCGTGCCGGACCAGCACCAAGGGGCCGGGCAGGCGCTGGTCGGCACCGGCCAGGCGCTGGCCCGGTTCGCCTGCTCGCTCGCCTTCGGCGCGGCCTGGAGCCTGTGGGGCGGGCACACCGCGCTCGCCGTCACCGCCGTCGCGCTGGCCGTCAGCGCCGTGGCGGCCTCCTTCATCCTCCGTACGGCCGACGAGGTGCCCGCATGACCAGAACCGCCCGCCTGCTGATCCTGCTGGTCTCGGTCCTGCTGCTCGGGGGCGTGGGCACCGGGGCGGTGCTGTACGCCGCCCACCGGTCGGGCATGCGTGACCAGCAGCAGGCGCACGGTCCGACCGTGCGGGCCGGCGACGTCTCACTCCGGCCGACGACCGGCCGCCGGCTGCTGGTGCGCAACCTGGCCTGGGGCCCGCACCGCGACGAGATCGCCACCGTGCCCGCCGACGAACCGCAGGGGCCGCGGACCGCCTCGGGCGTCAAGTGCCTGCGCTTCCACGCGGCGGCCGGCACCGGCATCTGCCTGCAGGCCGTGCACGGCGCACTGCAGGACACCTACCGAGCGGTGGTGCTCGACTCGCACCTGCACGAGCTGCACCACTTCCCGGCCGCCGGGATCCCCACCCGGGCCCGGGTCTCGCCCTCCGGCCACCTGGTGGCCTGGACGGTCTTCGTCAGCGGAGACTCCTACGCCGGCACCGACTTCTCCACCCGCACGGCCATCGTCGACACCCGCACCTGGGCGATCGACGACAACCTGGAGACCTTCCGCATCATGAAGGACGGTCGGCCCTACCGCGCTGCGGACATCAACGTCTGGGGCGTCACCTTCGCCGACGACACCCGCTTCTACGCCACGCTGGCGACCGGCGGCCGGACCTACCTCGTCCAGGGCGACGTCACCGCACGCACCCTCACCACCCTGCACGGCAACGTCGAATGCCCCTCCCTCTCGCCGGACGGCACCCGGATCGCCTACAAGAAGCGCGTCAAGGGGGCCTCCGCCGACGCCCCCTGGCGGCTGTACGTCCTCGACCTGCGCACCATGAAGGAGACCGCGACCGCCGAGCAGCGCAACATCGACGACCAGGCCCTGTGGTCCGACGACTCCACCCTCGTCTACGCCCTCCCCGGCGACTACGGCTCGGACCTGTGGACCGTCCCCGCCGACGGCAGCGGCACGGCCCGCACCCTCATGACCTCCGCTGTCGCCCCCGCCTACCTGGGGTGACAGCTCTCCCACGGCAGGCCGCCGCGTCGAGCCGCTGGGGTGCTGTTCACCTCTATGGCGCATCAGGGTCTTCCTCCCGAGTGACCCAGGTGGCGCGAGCGCCTGGATCGCGAGTGTCTGTGCGAAGGAGCACCAGGCAGAAGGCGAGAGACCATGGAGCTGAAGCGCGAGCTCAAGCAGGATCCCCTCGCGACACCCTGGGCCGCCGGGGTGGCCGGGGTGGTGTTCGCGATCCTGATGGCCACGGCGATCGCCCTGATGCGCACCGCTCTGCCCGACGGCGGCGACGCGACCGTCGATGCCGGACAGCGTGGCGCCGTGCGGACCGCGCTGGAGCTGCTCCCGTTCGCCGGGATCGCCTTCCTGTGGTTCATGGGCGCCCTGCGCGAGCAGGCCGGGGAACGCGAGGACCAGTTCTTCTCCACCGTGTTCCTGGGCAGTGGCCTGGTCTTCGTCGCCACCCTGTTCGGCGCTGCCGCGGCGGCCGGAACCGTGCTCGGCGAGAGTCAGCAGCACCCTCCTTTCGGCCGGGACTTCGCCTACGCCCTGCTGACCACGTACGCCATGCGGATGGCGGCGGTGTTCATCATCACGACCTCGACCATCGGCCGCCGACACGGCGCCCTCCCGCGCCCGCTCGTCGTCCTCGGCTACCTGGCGGGCCTTGCGCTGCTCCTGGTGGGAGCGAGCGTGCCCTGGTCCGAACTGGTCTTCCCGGCCTGGGCGCTGCTCCTCAGCCTGAACATCCTGCGGGGTCGGCGTCCCGCACGCCCGCGGCCCGCCCCGTCGACCTGAGCCGACCGCACCGCTCACTCGAACGGCCTCCTTCTCGTCGCCGGATCCCGCCCGGCCGCCGAAGGTGGCAGCAGGGGACTGACCGGGCCGTTGGAGAGGAGACCGATCCCATGCTGAGGATTGCCGTCGACCTGAACCGCTGTCAGGGGTATGCGCAGTGCGCGTTCCTCGCCCCCGAGATCTTCACCATGCACGGTGAGGAGGCGCTGCTGTACGACCCGGAGGCCGACGAGGCGCAGCGCGCGAAGCTGGCCCAGGCTGCCGCGGCCTGTCCGGTCCAGGCCATCCTCGTCGATGCGGTGGACGCACCGGCCGAGGCGGTGTCCGGTGCACGGTGACGGAGCCCTGGAACAGTTCAAACGCGAGGGCCGCATCGTCGTCGTAGGCGCTTCGCTGGCCGGGCTGCGCGCCGCCGAAACCCTGCGGGCCGAGGGCTTCGCGGGCTCCCTGACCATGATCGGCGACGAGCCCCACGAGCCGTACGACCGGCCCCCGCTCTCCAAACAGGTGCTGTTGGGCAGGGCGGCCGCCGACCGCACCGCGCTGCCCAGGCTCCGCTCGGTCGACGCGACCTGGCGGCTGGGCGTCCCGGCCACCGGCCTGGACATGGCCGCAAGGCGGGTGCGGCTGGCCGACGGCGACGAGGTGCCGTACGACCGGCTGCTGATCGCCACCGGCGTTCGGGCGCGAGCGTGGCCGCGGGAGGCCGAGGCGGAACTCGACGGCGTCTTCGTCCTGCGGACCCGCGACGACAGCGTCGCGCTCGCGCGGCGGCTCGAGGAGGGCCCCAAGCGGGTCCTCGTCATCGGGGCCGGGTTCACCGGCTCGGAGATCGCCTCCGCCTGTCGCGAGCGCGGCCTTGCCGTCACCGTCGCCGAGCGCGGCGCGGCGCCTCTGGTCGGCGCTCTCGGCGGGGTGGTCGGCGCGGTCGCCGCAGAGCTCCAGCGCGCGCACGGTGTGGACCTGCGGTGCGGGATCATGGTGACCGCTCTGGAGGGCGACGCCTCGGGACGGGTGCGCGCCGCGCAGCTGTCCGACGGCTCCACCGTGCAGACCGACGTGGTGATCGTCTCGCTCGGCGCCATCCGCAACACGGACTGGCTCGCCGGATCAGGACTGGGGGCAGGCCCCCGGGGCATCGCCTGCGACGCCGGCTGCCGCGCCTTCGACATCCGCGGAATCGTCACCGACGACATCTATGCGGCGGGCGACGTCGCACGCTGCCCGCACCCCCTCTTCGGCTACCAGTTCCTGTCCCTGGAGCACTGGGGCAACGCCGTCACCCAGGCCCGGATCGCGGCGCACAACATGATCAGCGAGAGCGCCGACCGCATCCCCCACATGGAGGTGCCGGCCTTCTGGTCCTCACAGTTCGGAGTCAACATCAAGTCGGTCGGGGTGCCGTCGCTGGGGACGGAGATCGTCATCTCGCAGGGCACACTCGAGAGTCACCGGTTCATGGGCGTCTACGGCTACCAGGGGCGCGTCATCGGCGCGGTCGCCTTCGACCACGCCCGGTGGCTGCCGTTCTACCAGGAGCTGATCGAGACCACCGCGCCGTTCCCGCCGCCGTTCACCACGGTCGACCGGCACGCGGACGGACAGCGGCCGGTCGACGCGGACTTCCCCGACCCGTCGGTCCCCACGCACGGCCCCACCGTGACCCTCGGCGGATATGCGCCGACCGACCGCCGGATGACGTTCACCCCCGCGCACTGACCCGTACGGCCACGAGGACTCGCCATGACGCCATCCTTGCTGCACCAGATCCTGGACTACGCCAACCGCGCCAACCCGTACCCGATCTACGAACAGCTGCGGAAGACGCCGGTACACCACGAAGACGGCGGGCCGTACGTCATCAGCACCTACTACGAGATCCGCAGCCTCCTGCACGATCCGCGGATCAGCTCCGACGCCCGCAACCTGGCCTCGACCGCCCACGACCCGCTGGCCGAGCCGACCCAGGAGGAGAGCGCCCTGCCGCCCGGGTTCCTGCGGCTCGACCCGCCCGAACACGACCGGCTGCGACGCATGACGAACCGGCCCTTCGGCCCGCCGCACTCCCCGCACCGCGTCGACGGGATGCGCGCAGAGCTCCACGACATCGTCTCCGGCCTCATCGACGGCATCGGCGACCCGAGCCGGATCGACCTGGTCGAGCAGTTCTCGTATCCCTTCCCGGTGACCGTGATCTGCCGACTGCTCGGCGTACCACGCGAGGACGAGGCGCGTTTCCACACCTGGGCGGACACGCTCGCCGCGAGCCTGGACCCCGACCCGGACGCGGACCCTGCTGAGCGGGGCAAGGGCGCGCACGACGCCCGCATGCAGCTGGGCATGTACCTGGCCGGCCTGATCGAGGAGCGCCGCAAGAATCCCGGCGACGACATGCTCTCCCAGCTGGCCACGGCCAAGGGCGAGGACGGCGCGATGACGACGATGGAGCTGCTCAGCACCGCCGCGCTGCTGCTGATCGCGGGGCACGAGACCACCGTCAACCTCATCACCAACGGAATGCTGACCCTGCTGCGCCATCCCGACGTCCTGCAGCGGCTGCGCGAGGATCCGCGGCTGGCCGTGCCCGTCGTCGAGGAGCTGCTGCGCTTCGAGCCGCCGGTGCAACTGGTGCCACAGCGCACCACCCTCGCCGACATCGAGGTCCGCGGCGTCACCATCCCCAAGGGCGCCTCCCTCTGGCTGGTTCTGGCGTCCGGCAACCGCGACCCCCAGCGCTTCGAGGACCCGGACCGCTTCGACCCGGACCGCCGGGACATCCAGCACCTCGGCCTGGGCAGCGGCATCCACAGCTGCTTCGGCGCGCCACTCGCCCGGCTGGAGACCCAGTTCGCCCTGTCGGAGCTGGCCCGGAGGCTGGAAAACCCACGTCTGCTCAAGGACCCGCCCCCGTACCGGCAGAACGCCGTGCTCCGCGGGCCACGGCGTCTGCACATCTCCTGCGACGGGATCCGCCCCTAGGGCTCCCTTGAGGCGTGCCCGGGGGCTACTCGGCGCCGAGTTGGCGCAGCAGCTTCGGCAGGGCGGTGCCGATGGGCTCGCGGATGACCTCCCCGGCCCGTTCGTCGTACGGCGTCGCCTCGGCGTTGACGATGACGAGCCGAGCGCCGTGATCCGCGGCGACGCCGGCGAGCCCGGCGGCGGGCTGCACCTGAAGACTGCTTCCCACGGCGACGAACACCTGACATGCCTTGGTGATCGCGACGGCCTGACCCAGCACCACCGGATCGAGCCGCTCCCCGAACATCACGGTCGCCGACTTGAGGATGCTTCCGCACTCCAGGCACGGCGGATCCTCCTCCCCGGCCTCGACCCGGGCGAGGGCGTCCTCCATGGGCCCGCGCGCATGACAGCCGGTGCATACGAAACTCCGTGCGGAGCCGTGCAGTTCGAGCACCTTGCGGGCGGGCATCCCGCCGAGCTGGTGCAGCCCGTCGACGTTCTGCGTGATGACCCGCACCGGTACGCCGGACTTCTCCAGCTCGGCCACGGCGAGATGCGCGGCGTTCGGCTCGGCCCGCAGCGCCCGGTTCTTGCGCCGCAGCTGCCAGGATTGCCGCCGGATCTGAGGATCACCCATGTAGTACTCGTACGTGACGAGCTTCTCCGCCTCCGGATCCCGCCGCCACAGCCCGTTCGGACCGCGATAGTCGGGGATCCCGGAATCCGTGGAGATACCGGCCCCGCTGAGGATGGCGACGAGTGGCTTGCTCATGCGTTCGAGCGTAAGGCGGGGGATCCGGGAGCCGCGAGCGGATATCGCGGCGCCCCGCCGGCAGCCGCGTACGACCAGGGGGAGTCCGGGCGCGCCGTCCGGCGGTCAGCTCACCCGGTGGCCGTTCTCGAGCTCGGCCGTCAGCGACGGGTCCGCCAGGGCGTCCAGCGCGGCCAGGACCCGGTGGCCCAGCTGGCCCGGCAGGTAGTCGGTGAGCTCCTCGGGCCGGACCAGCCGCCAGGACAGCAGCTCCGCCTCCTGCAGCCGGATCGCCGCGAAGTCGTCCTCGCCGAGGACACCGCCGTCGTACACGTACGCCACCCGCGGCGGCAGGCCCGGGTCGAGCACCCAGTCGACCGCGAGCAGTCGGCCGAGCTCGCGGTCGAGACCGATCTCCTCGAGCGTCTCGCGCCGCGCGCCCTGCCGCGGGGTCTCCCCGCCGTCGGACTCGATCGTCCCGCCCGGAAGCGCCCAGCCCGCCCGGTAGTTGGGCTCGACGAGCAGCACCCGCCCCTCGGCGTCACGGAAGATCGCGGCGGCGCCCGCCAGGATCCGGGGCAGGGAGGCGAGGTAGGCGGCGAAGTCGGTCGTACCGGAAGCAGTCACCCGGAAAGGGTAAGGGGCGGGGGATCGACCGGTGGCGCGTCCGGCCGGTTCTGCGTCGGGCGTCGGGTGCGCGTGTCGTCCAGCCGGGCGAGCCGTGCCAGTCGAACCGTCCGTTGCGCCAGCTCGCTGATCCGTGCGCCGTCGAAGCCGAACACCGCGCTGCGGACCGTGTCCTGAAGCGGCTGGGTCCACTGGGGCGGGATCGCCGCGGCACCGGTCAGCACACCGGCCACCGAACCGGCCGTCGCCCCGTTGGAGTCGGTGTCCAGGCCGCCGCGCACGGTGAGCGTGATCGTGCGGGTGAAGTCGCCGTCGCCGTACAGCAGTCCGGCGGTGAGGACGGCGATGTTCGGGACGGTGTGGATCCAGCCCAGGCCCGCCGTCTCCGCCTCCATCGTCGTGAGCGTGTCCTCCCAGCTCATACGGGTGGCGTGCAGGGCGACGACCCGGCGTACGGTCCGGGCGAGACGGCTGCTCGCCGGGACGACGGCCAGCGCCTCCTCCAGCGCGTCGCGCACCGTCGGCGCGGTGAACGCCGCCGAGATCAGCGCGGCCGCGAACATCGCGCCGTACACGCCGTTGCCGGTGTGCGACAGCACCGCGTCCCGGCGGGCCAGGGAGGCGGCGCGACGGGGGAGTCCGGGGCTGGTCCAGCCGTGGACGTCGGCACGGATCAAAGCGCCGATCCACTCCTGGCAGGGGTTGTCGTACGTCGCCGTCAGCGGCGGCCTGAGCCCGTTTGCGAGGTTGCGATAGGCGGCCCGCTCGGCGGTGAACGTCTGCAGATACGGCAGCCGCAGCAGCCACAGCTCGCCGACCTGCTCGGTGCTGAAGCCGAAGCCGTGGGTCTCCAGGAGGTCGAGGCCGAGGATGGCGTAGTCGACGTCGTCGTCGCGGCAGCTGCCGTGGATGCGGCCGCGCACGCACGCGCGCCACTCCGGGCGCAGCCGCAGGGCGTCCTCCTCGGTGGGCGGTTCGGGCAGGTAGTCGGTGAGGGGCAGGGCGGCGGCCCGCCGCAGATAGCGGTCGATGCGTGTCCGCGTCCACAGGTCGCCCTGCTCGACCGGTTTGCCGAGCATGTTGCCCGCGATCCGGCCCAGCCAGCCCCCGAGGACACGGTCGGCGAGGTCCGGCTCGCCGCCCACAGGGGTCATGGTTCCGGTTTACCCGATTACGGATCCCGGGAACACTCGTGCGGGCCCCGACGGCCCACAGGCGGCGCTCAGGCCTGGTCCAGGGTCCGGTCTCCGCATGACGGCGGGGGCGTCCTCCGGTTAGGGTCGCAGCGGCGCGACTGGCCCTGACGTGCGCGGGGCCCGGAGAGCAAGGGGATGGCAAGGTGGCGGACGCTGCAGCGCAGGGCACCCGACGGGTGCTCGTGGCCGCGGACAAGTTCAAGGGCTCGCTGACGGCCGTGGAGGTCGCCGAGCGGGTGACGGCCGGGCTGCGCCGGGTCGTGCCGGACGTCGAGGTGGAGGCCCTCCCCGTCGCCGACGGAGGCGACGGGACGGTCGCCGCGGCGGTCGCGGCCGGGTTCGAACGCCGCGAGGTGCGGGTCGCCGGCCCCCTCGGGCACGAGGTCACCGCCGCTTTCGCGGTGCGCGGCGACACCGCGGTCGTGGAGATGGCCGAGGCGAGCGGGTTGCAACGGCTCCCGGCCGGCGTGTTCGCACCGCTCACGGCGTCGACGTACGGCTCCGGGGAGCTGCTGCGGGCCGCACTGGACGCGGGCGTGCGCACGATCGTGTTCGGCGTCGGCGGCAGCGCCACCACGGACGGCGGCGCGGGCATGCTGTCCGCGCTCGGCGCCCGGTTCCTGGACGGGGACGGCGAGCCGGTGGCGCCGGGCGGCGGCGGTCTCGCGGAGCTGGCCCGCGCCGACCTGTCGGGCCTGGACCCGCGCCTCGCCTCGGTCGAACTGGTCCTGGCGAGCGACGTCGACAACCCGCTGACCGGCCCCAAGGGGGCGCCGGCGGTGTACGGGCCGCAGAAGGGCGCCTCGCCGGACGACGTAGAGACCCTGGACGCGGCGCTCACGCACTACGCGACGGTGCTGGAGGCGGCGGTCGGGTCGAGGGCGGCGGAGTACGCGGCCGCGCCGGGCGCGGGCGCCGCGGGCGGCATCGGCTACGGCGCGCTGCTCGTCGGGGCCCGCTTCCGCGCCGGGATCGACGTCATGCTCGACGTGCTGGGCTTCGCGCCGGCGCTGGAGCGGGCGGAGCTGGTGATCACGGGCGAGGGGTCGCTGGACGAGCAGACCCTGCACGGCAAGGCTCCCGCGGGGGTCGCCGCGGCGGCCCGTGCGGCCGGCAAGGAGGTCGTCGCCGTGTGCGGCCGTCTCGCCCTGTTGCCGGCGGAGCTGGGCCGGGCGGGGATCCGCCGCGCGTACCCTCTGACCGACGTCGAGCCGGACGTGGCCACGTGCATCGCGGACGCCGGACCGATCCTGGAACGGGTCGCGGAGCGGATCGGGCGGGACTTTCTGTCCTGAGCCCCACGTGCCCTGGGCCCCTTTCCCGTACGGGTCTCATACCCGTACGGGTCTCATAGGGGGTACAGAACGCCGAGGTCGTCCCGGTAGTAGCTGCCGCTGGTGAGACCCTCGACCTTGCTCTTGTCGAGCCAGTGTCTCGCGTAGCGCTGTACGACCTTGGCGTTGCGCTCCCAGACCACGGAGTGTCCCGCACCGGCCAGCTGGAACATCAGCTTGTCCGGTCCCTGGATGGCCGTGTAGAGGTCCGGGACGGAGAAGTGCAGGACCGGAGGGAGCGCCGCCGACGTGTTGGCCTGCGTGTCCTGCTCGCCGTAGAGGATGAGTACGGGTACCCGGTCACCGAGGATGTAGGTGTCGCCCGGGTCCTTGTGCGGGACGGTCTGGTTGTTCCAGCCCCACCAGTAGGAGTTCCGGTACCGCAGGACCCCCTCGAACACGCCGGGTGACACCGCAGGGCCCCAGGTGCTGCCGAGGGGATCGTTCTGCATGATGGCGCGCCACACCTTGTCCTCGATGCCGGGTTCCCGCTGCGTGGGGCCGGCCTGTTCCTTGTCCCAGCCGGCCTTGAAGCCGGTCTTGCTGCCGACGTTCATCGGGAAGCCGAACGTGACGGCGGGCAGGGACAGGGGCAGCGCCGCGGCCTCGGGCGGACGCCCGAAGGGGTCTGCGGGGTTCGTGGACCAGCGGCCCCGCGGCGGGAAGATCGGGGCGAGCAGGAGCAGGCTCTTGACCTCGCCGGGGTGCTGGAGCGTGTAGGGGCCCATGACGAAGGCGGCCGCGGACCAGCCGACGAAGTCGATCGAATGGTCCCTGCCGGGCAGTGCCCTGATGAACTTGACGACGGTGTCCAGCTCCGCCCACTCGCTCTCGGCGTTGCCGAGCTGGTGCGGGTAGGGAGGCGGGCACGGGGTGGTCGTGAGGGGGTTCGGGTTCAGGACGTCCGTCTGCTGCGCCGGGTTGGCGTTGCAGGGCTCGTCCATCTGCGGACGCGGTGAGCGTCCGCTGCCCTGGAGGTCCATCAGGAACACGTCGTAACCGTCGTCGGCGAGGTCCTGCGCCCAGCTGTAACGGGTCTCGGGACCCTCGGCTCCCGGGGGGAGCACCAGGTCGAACCCCGCAACCGCGGGCACGCTTCTGCCGTGGAGCATCAGGACCGGCTGAGGCGTGTGGGACGGCTTGGTGCCGTTGTACTCCCGGACGAACAGCTGCACGTCGGTGCCCGCGTTCGCCGGGATCGTCGAGACGTGTGGGACCAGGTGGTCCACCTTGGATGCGGGCATGGTCGTCCTCCGATCCATCGAACAGGATGAATCCCGGATAAACCCCCTGATTCCACCGTCCTCTTCTTGCCTGCCGCCTGCAAATGGGCGTGAGGGAGAGGTAGTTGACCTGTCAAACGGGTGTGGCCCGAGCCTGGAAGAGGCTCGGGCCACACCCGGTCGACGGTGAGGTGAGGGTCAGGGCAGCTGCGCTGCCCGGGCCTCGCGCCGGTTGTCGCGGAAGTTGTTCACCCGGCGGGCCGTGGCGAACAGCGGGATGACCGCGCCCATCACCAGCTGCAGCGCGCAGCCGGTCTGGAGCAGGAGCTGACCGCTCGGGGCGTCGAACGCCCAGGCCGCCAGCAGGCCCATCGACAGCACGATCCAGGCGAGCATCGCGCCGGCGAGACGGCCCCGCGGCTTCGGGTACTCGACCCGGCTCACCATCAGCCAGGCGGTGCCCAGGATGGCCATCAGCGTCGCGGCGAAGGGCAGCTCGAGGAGCACGATCGAGACGACCGTCAGCGCGCCGAACGGCGAGGGCATGCCTTGGAAGGTGCCGTCCTTGACGGTGACGCAGGAGAATCTCGCGAGCCTCAGGACCACCGCCAGCAGTACGACGATCGCGCCGACCGCCGCCACCCGCTGGTGTGCGTCGTCGGCGACCATGCCGTAGACCAGGACGAAGTACGCCGGGGCCAGACCGAAGCTGATCAGGTCCGAGAGGTTGTCCAGCTCCGCGCCCATCGGAGACGAGCGCAGCTTGCGGGCGACCAGGCCGTCGAAGAGGTCGAAGACCGCCGCGCACAGCATCAGGATGACCGCCGTGGCCGCGCTGTGGCGGGCCATGCCGGTCTCCTGGTCACCGGTGAGGTGCGGGATCAGGATGCCGGTGGTGGTGAAGTACACCGCCATGAAGCCGCATGTGGCGTTGCCGAGGGTGAGGGTGTCCGCTATCGACAGGCGGAGAGAGAGGGGCATCTCCTCCTCGTCGTCCACCTCGTCGGCCTCGGGCACCCAGCCCGCCTGGGTCTCAGGGTCAATCACGGTCAATGCGAGTCACCCCCGCCACGGTCTTCTCTCCCACCTCGACCGCGACCTCCACGCCCTCGGGCAGGTAGATGTCGACGCGCGAGCCGAAACGGATCAGGCCGATCCGCTCGCCCTGCTCGACCTTCGTGCCCTCGGGGATGTAGGGGACGATGCGGCGGGCGACGGCGCCGGCGATCTGGATCATCTCGATGTCACCGAGCTCGGTGTCGAAGTGCCAGACGACGCGCTCGTTGTTCTCGCTCTCCTTGTTGAACGCAGGAACGAAGCCGCCGGGGATGTGCTCGACCGACGTCACGGTGCCGGCCAGCGGCGCGCGGTTGACGTGGACGTTGAGCGGGCTCATGAAGATCGCGACCCGGGTGCGCCCGTCCTTCCACGGCATGATGCTCTGCACCACTCCGTCGGCGGGGGAGATGACCCGGCCCGGGGCGATCTCACGCTCGGGGTCGCGGAAGAACCACAGCATGCCCGCCGCGAGAGCGGTGGCGGGCACGGCGACGGCCTTGGCGGCACCCGAGCGGCGAGCGCGCAGCAGGCTGACGGCTGCGGTGGCGACGGTCGGCAGGAGCCACGGCGATGCTCCGCGCGCGAGGCGTGCGCCTACCAGGCTGTCGCGGTGTGCAGAGGTTTGGCTGTGGGGCATGGATGACCTTCGTAGCGGATGATGCCGCGCTTCGACAGGGGGGACGGCGGCTTTCCGCGATCGTAGCGGTTCGGGGCCACAACTGGGTAAGCCAGGAAGCCGAGTCGACGGCTGAGGAAAGTTGACAGGGTGTGATCTTCTTCTCGAAGAAAACACCCCCAACCCTGACAATCAGCCCTGGAACCGGTACTCCTCGAGCAATCGGCGCCCGATGATCATTTTCTGGATTTCGGCGGTGCCTTCACCGATCAGCAACATCGGGGCCTCGCGGTAGAGGCGCTCGATCTCGTACTCCTTGGAGAAGCCGTACCCGCCGTGGATCCGGAAGGCGTCCTCCACGACCTCCTTGCAGTACTCGGAGGCGAGGTACTTCGCCATCCCTGCCTCAAGGTCGTTTCGTTCTCCGGAATCCTTTTTGCGTGCGGCGTTCACCATCATCGCATGGGCGGCCTCGACCTTGGTAGCCATCTCGGCCAGCTTGAACTGGATCGCCTGGTGCTGGGCGATCGCCTTGCCGAACGTGTGACGCTGCTGGGCGTACTGCACGCCCAGCTCGAACGCACGCTGTGCGACGCCGCAGCCACGCGCCGCGACGTTCACGCGCCCAACCTCGACGCCGTCCATCATTTGGTAAAAACCTCGGCCGGTGACCCCGCCGAGCACCTGGTCGGCGGGAAGTCGCAGGCCATCCATGATGAGCTCGGTGGTGTCGACGCCCTTGTAGCCCATCTTCTCGATCTTGCCCGGGATGGTCAGGCCGGGGCGGACCTCACCGAAGCCGGGCTCCTTCTCGATCAGGAAGGTCGTCATCGACTTGTGGGGCGCGGTGCCCTCGGGGTGTCCTTCGTCACTTCGCACGAGAACGGCCACCAGCGAGGACGTTCCACCGTTCGTCAGCCACATCTTCTGGCCGTTCAGGACGTACTCGTCGCCCTCCTTCACCGCCTTCGACGTGATCGCCGACACGTCCGAGCCCAGGCCCGGCTCCGACATCGAGAACGCGCCCCGGATGTCGCCGGCCGCCATGCGCGGCAGGTAGTGGTCCTTCTGCTGCTGCGTGCCGTGCTGCTTGAGCATGTACGCCACGATGAAGTGCGTGTTGATGATGCCGGAGACGGACATCCAGCCGCGGGCGATCTCCTCGACGCACAGCGCGTACGTCAGGAGCGACTCGCCCAGACCGCCGTACTCCTCGGGGATCATCAGGCCGAACAGGCCCAACTCCTTCAGGCCGTCGACGATCTGCTGGGGGTACTCGTCGCGGTGCTCCAGCTCGGTCGCGACCGGGATGATCTCCTTGTCCACGAAGTCGCGGACGGTGGAGAGGATCTCCTGCTGGACGTCGGTCAGACCGGCGGTCTGGGCGAGGCGGGCCATCGATCAGCCTTCCTGAAGTTCCGGGCGGCCGGGCTGCTCGCCGCCGCGCTCCTTGATGTACGTCTCGGTCGGCACCATCACCTTGCGGCGGAACACGCAGACCAGCGTGCCGTCCTGCTTGTAACCCTTGGTCTCGACGTACACGATCCCGCGGTCGTTCTTCGACTTCGACGGCCACTTGTCGAGCACGGTCGTCTGGCCGTAGAGCGTGTCGCCGTGGAAGGTCGGGGCCACGTGCTTGAGGGACTCGATCTCCAGGTTGGCGATCGCCTTGCCGGAGATGTCCGGCACGGACATGCCGAGCAGCAGGGAGTAGATGTAGTTCCCGACGACGACGTTCTTGCCGAAGTCGGTCGTCTTCTCCGCGTAGTTGGCGTCCATGTGGAGGGGGTGGTGGTTCATGGTGAGGAGACAGAAGAGGTGGTCGTCGTACTCCGTGACCGTCTTGCCCGGCCAGTGCTTGTACGTCGCCCCGACCTCGAACTCCTCGTAGGTGCGTCCGAACTGCATCGCGCTCACGCCTCCGGGATCTCGAACTTCGACGTGCGCTGCATGCCCGCCGCGCGGCCCTTGCCCGAGATGACCAGCGCCATCTTGCGGCTGGCCTCGTCGATCATCTCGTCGCCGAGCATCGCCGAGCCCTTCTTGCCGCCCGCCTCGGAGGTGTAGTAGTCGTACGCGTCCAGGATCAGCTCGGCGTGGTCGTAGTCCTCCTGCGAGGGCGAGAAGATCTCGTTGGACGCCTCGACCTGACCGGGGTGCAGCACCCACTTGCCGTCGAAGCCGAGGGCGGCGGCGCGCTGGGCGACCTCGCGGTAGCCGTCGATGTTGCGGATCTGCAGGTAGGGGCCGTCGATCGCCTGGAGGTCGTTGGCGCGGGCGGCCATCAGGATCTTCATCAGGATGTAGTGGTAGGCGTCGGCCGGGTAACCGGGCGGCTGCTCGCCCACGACCAGCGACTTCATGTTGATCGACGCCATGAAGTCGGCGGGGCCGAAGATGATCGTCTCGACGCGCTGGGAGGCAGTCGCGATCTCGTTGACGTTGTTGAGGCCCTGCGCGTTCTCGATCTGCGCCTCGATGCCGATCCGTCCGACCTCGAAGCCCATGGTCTTCTCGATCTGCGTCAGCAGCAGGTCCAGGGCGACGATCTGCTGGGCGTTCTGCACCTTCGGCAGCATGATGCAGTCGAGGTTGGGGCCGGCTCCCTCGACCACCGTCACGACGTCCCGGTACGTCCACTCGGTCGTCCAGTCGTTGACGCGCACGACCCTCGTCTTACCGGTCCAGTCGCCCTCGTTGAGGAACTTGACGATGGTGTGCCGTGCCTCGGGCTTGGCGAGCGGCGCGCACGCGTCCTCCAGGTCGAGGAAGACCTGGTCCGCCGGGAGACCCTGCGCCTTCTCCAGGAAGCGGGGGTTGCTGCCCGGGACCGCGAGACACGAGCGGCGGGGACGCAGACGGTTGACGGTCATGCGGGGACCTCCAGGGGGTCGAGCTGGTTCGCTGTCCGGATCTCGTCGACGATGCGGCCGATGATTCCGGTGATGTCGAAGTCCTTCGGGGTGAAGACCGCGGCCACGCCCGCAGCCCTGAGCTGTTCGGCGTCTCCATTCGGGATGATGCCACCGGCGATCACCGGGATGTCTGTGGCACCGGCCACACGGAGCCGTTCGAGGACGTCCGGCACCAGTTGGGCGTGCGAACCGGACAGGATGGACAGGCCCACCGCGTGGACGTCCTCCTCCAGCGCGGCGTCCACGATCTGCTCGGGCGTCAGCCGGATGCCCTGGTAGACCACCTCGAAGCCGGCGTCACGCGCCCGCACGGCTATCTGCTCGGCGCCGTTGGAGTGCCCGTCCAGGCCCGGCTTGCCGACCAGGAAGCGCAGCTTGCCGACCCCGAGGTCCTTCGCCGTCAGGTCGACCCTGCGGCGGACGTCGGCCATGGCCGAGCCCTCCTCCGCCGGCACCGCCACCGGCGCCGACGACACCCCGGTCGGGGCCCGGAACTCGCCGAACACCTCGCGCAGCGCCCCCGCCCACTCGCCGGTCGTGACCCCGGCGCGGGCGCACTCCAGGGTGGCCTCCATGAGGTTGGCGGTGCCCTTCGCGGCCTCCTTCAGCTTCTCCAGCGCCTTGCAGGGGCGCGGGTGGTTGAAGGGCGGCTGGTACCGCGTGTCGCGCCAGTTCTGCAGGGAGGCGATGACACGGGCCTCGACCGCCGGGTCGACCGTCTGGATCGCGGTGTCGAGATCGGCGGTCAGCGGGTTGGGCTCGGTCGTCTCGAAGATGTTGACGCCGACGATCTTCTCCTGCCCGGACTCGATACGGGCCCGGCGCTCGGCGTGCGAGGAGACCAGCTGCGACTTGAGGTAGCCGGACTCGACGGCGGCCATCGCGCCGCCCATCTCCTGGATCCGCTCGATCTCCGCGAGGGAGGCCTCGACCAGCGTCGCGACCTTCGCCTCGATGACGTGCGAGCCCTCGAAGATGTCCTCGTACTCCAAAAGGTCGCTCTCGTGGGCGAGGACCTGCTGGATGCGCAGGCTCCACTGCTGGTCCCAGGGGCGGGGCAGGCCCAGGGCCTCGTTCCAGGCGGGGAGCTGCACGGCACGCGCGCGTGCGTCCTTCGACAGCGTCACCGCCAGCATCTCCAGCACGATGCGCTGGACGTTGTTCTCCGGCTGCGCCTCCGTCAGTCCCAGGGAGTTGACCTGGACGCCGTAGCGGAAGCGGCGCTGCTTGGGGTCGTCGATGCCGTAGCGCTCGCGGGTGACCTGGTCCCAGATGCGGCCGAAGGCGCGCATCTTGCACATCTCCTCGACGAAGCGGACGCCCGCGTTCACGAAGAAGGAGATCCGGGCGACGACGTCGCCGAACTTCTCGGCCGGCACCTGCCCCGAGTCCCGGACGGCGTCCAGCACGGCGATCGCCGTCGACATCGCGTACGCGATCTCCTGGACCGGGGTGGCGCCCGCCTCCTGCAGGTGGTAGCTGCAGATGTTGATCGGGTTCCACTTCGGGATGTGGGAGACCGTGTACGCGATCATGTCGGTCGTCAGCCGGAGCGACGGCCCCGGCGGGAACACGTGCGTGCCCCGGGACAGGTACTCCTTGACGATGTCGTTCTGGGTCGTGCCCTGGAGCCGGGTGATGTCGGCCCCCTGTTCCTCGGCGACGACCTGGTAGAGCGCCAGCAGCCACATGGCGGTGGCGTTGATCGTCATCGAGGTGTTCATCTGCTCCAGGGGGATGTCCTGGAACAGCCTGCGCATGTCACCGAGATGGGCCACCGGCACGCCGACCCGGCCGACCTCGCCGCGGGCGAGGACGTGGTCGGAGTCGTAGCCGGTCTGGGTGGGCAGGTCGAACGCCACCGACAGACCCGTCTGGCCCTTGGCGAGGTTGCGCCGGTACAGCTCGTTGGACGCCTCGGCGGTGGAGTGACCGGCGTACGTGCGCATGAGCCACGGCCGGTCCTTCTCCCGCTTTCCTTCGGCGGGCTGACGCTCAGTCATCTATGACCTCGGGTGTCTCAGATGTTGCGGAAGCGGTTGATGGCGTCGATGTGCTGGGCGCGCTTGGCCTCGTCGCGCACGCCCAGGCCCTCCTGGGGGGCCAGCGCGAGGACGCCGACCTTGCCCTGGTGGAGGTTGCGGTGCACGTCGTAGGCGGCCTGGCCGGTCTCCTCCAGGGAGTAGACCTTCGACAGCGTCGGGTGGATCTTGCCCTTCGCGACCAGCCGGTTGGCCTCCCAGGCCTCGCGGTAGTTGGCGAAGTGCGAACCGATGATCCGCTTCAGGGACATCCACAGGTAACGGTTGTCGTACTCGTGGTTGTAGCCGGACGTCGAGGCGCAGGTGACGATGGTGCCGCCCTTGCGCGTGACGTAGACGGAGGCGCCGAAGGTCTCCCGGCCGGGGTGCTCGAAGACGATGTCGACGTCCTCGCCGTCGGTGAGTTCGCGGATGCGCTTGCCGAAACGCTTCCACTCCTTCGGGTCCTGGGTGTGCTCGTCCTTCCAGAACCGGTAGTCCTCGGCGGTGCGGTCGATGATCGCCTCGGCGCCCATGGCCCGGCAGATCTCCGCCTTCTGCGGCGAGGAGACGACACAGATGGGGTTGGCGCCGCCGGCCAGCGCGAACTGTGTGGCGTAGCTGCCGAGGCCGCCGCTCGCGCCCCAGATCAGGACGTTGTCGCCCTGCTTCATGCCGGCGCCGTTGCGGGAGACCAGTTGCCGGTAGGCGGTGGAGTTGACGAGGCCGGGGGCCGCCGCCTCCTCCCAGCTCAGGTGGTCCGGCTTGGGCATCAGCTGGTTGGACTTGACGAGTGCGATCTCGGCGAGGCCGCCGAAGTTCGTCTCGAAGCCCCAGATGCGCTGCTCCGGGTCGAGCATCGTGTCGTTGTGGCCGTCCGAGGACTCCAGCTCGACGGACAGGCAGTGCGCGACGACCTCGTCGCCCGGCTTCCAGGCGTTGACGCCGGGGCCGGTGCGCAGGACGACGCCCGCGAGGTCGGAGCCGATGACGTGGTACGGCAGGTCGTGCCGCTTGGTGAGCTCGCTGAGCCGGCCGTAGCGCTCCAGGAATCCGAACGTGGACAGCGGCTCGAAGATCGAGGTCCACACGGAGTTGTAGTTGACCGAGGAGGCCATGACGGCCACCAGGGCCTCGCCCGGGCCGAGCTCGGGCACCGGGACCTCGTCGAGGTGGATCGACTTGCGGGGGTCCTTGTCGCGGGTCTCGAGGCCCGCGAACATCTCCGTGTCGTCCTTGTGCACGGTGATCGCGCGGTAGGACTCGGGAAGCGGCAGAGCGGCGAAGTCGTCCGAAGTCGAGTCCGGCGACTGGATCGCGTCCAGGATCTTCTGCATGGTCACGGTGTTGCCTCCGGCGGTGAGCGCCCTGAGGGCGGGGCGCTGAGGGTTACGTCGGTGCTGCTGAGGGATGTGAGGGAAGGGCCGTCGGTTCGGCGGCGGTGCTGTTCGGCAGCGCTTTGTGGCGCGGGAGGTTGCCTGTGACGCAGGCGTCCGGGCGCGCAGGCCATGTGCTTGCGGGGACAGCCGACGTACGAAAGGTCTCTGCACGCCGGCCGCCCGGACACTCTCAACGTATGACACCGCGTGTCACCTCGCAAGGCACTGAGTGCCAGAAGTTCCTCTCAGCTGAAATCTTTACGTAACAAATGAGCGATGATCGATCGAACGGGGTCTGAAATCCGCGAGAAAAGGTGCCCTGACATGCCAAAACGGCCACCCCGTGGGGTGGCCGTCGTCACAGCGTGAAGAGTCTTTCCGGCAGCGGCTCAGCGCTCCTTGAGGGCCTGCTCGATGGTGCGCATGACCTCGTCCAGCGGGGCGTCGGTGCGGGCGACCGTCACCAGGACCTCGCCCTGCGCGGAGATCGTCGCCGGGACCTGCGCGGGGGCGCCGGCGACGCTGCGGCCGACTCCGATGCCCGTCCCGAACGTCTTCTGGACGATCGCGAAGGCGTGGTCGAGCTGGGCCTCGACGTCGCCCTGGCCGCCCGCCCTGAGCCAGCGGCGCAGGACGTGGTTGTGGGCGGTGACCACGGCGGACGCGGCGACCTCGGCGAGCAGCGGGTCGTCGTTGGCGTCGTCGTCATGGGCGTGCTCGTCGAAGTGGCCGAGCAGATAGCGGGTGAAGAGCCGCTCGTAGCGGGCCACGGACGCGATCTCCGCCTCGCGCAGCGTGGGCACCTCGCGGGTCAGCTTGTAGCGGGCGACGGAGATCTCCGGCCGGGCCGCGTACATCTTCATGACTTCCTTGATGCCGCGGCACACCGTGTCGAGCGGGTGCTCGTGCGCCGGGGCCGCGTTGAGCACCGCCTCGGCCCGGACCAGGGTGTCGTCGTGGTCGGGGAAGATCGCCTCTTCCTTGGAACGGAAGTGGCGGAAGAAGGTGCGGCGGGCGACCCCGGCGGCGGCCGCGATCTCGTCGACGGTGGTCGCCTCGTACCCCTTGGTCGCGAACAGCTCCATGGCCGCGGCCGCCAGTTCTCGGCGCATCTTGAGCCGTTGGGCGGCCGCGCGGCTGCCTGCGGCACTCTCCGGCGCGTCGGGCGTGGCTGGTGTACGTGAGGACCTGGCGGGCTGGGACATGCCCCGAACGTACTGCATGTGCGCAGCTCGGTGCGCGTGTCCGGGGTTTCCCCCGCCTTCGGCGGGCGGGGGTCCGCCAGTGGGGTCGAGCAGTCCGCCCCAGTCCTCGTGCGCTCGGAACCAGTCGCCGACGCCGTCAGCGGCGGGCATATTCGCGGAAGCCGCGGCCGGTCTTGCGGCCGAGGCAGCCCGCGGCCACCAGGTGCTCCAGGAGCGGCGCGGGCGCCAGGCCCGGGTCGCGGAACGCGCGGTGCAGGACCTTCTCGATGGCGAGGGAGACGTCGAGCCCGACGACGTCCAGCAGCTCGAAGGGGCCCATCGGGTAGCCGCCGCCCAGCTTCATCGCGGCGTCGATGTCGTCGAGGGACGCATAGTGCTCCTGCACCATCTTGATCGCGTTGTTGAGGTACGGGAAGAGCAGCGCGTTCACGATGAAGCCGGCCCGGTCGCCGCAGTCGACGGCGTGCTTCTTGATGTTCACGCACACCTCGCGGACCGTCGCGTGGACGTCCTCGGCGGTCAGCACCGTGCGCACGACTTCGACCAGCTTCATGGCCGGCGCCGGGTTGAAGAAGTGCATGCCGATCACGTCCTGCGGGCGCGAGGTGGCGCGGGCGCAGGCGACGACCGGCAGCGAGGAGGTCGTCGTGGCGAGGACCGCGCCGGGCTTGCAGACCTTGTCCAGCGTCGCGAAGAGCTGCTGCTTGACCGCGAGGTCCTCGGCGACCGCCTCGACGGCCAGGTCGACGTCGGCGAAGGCGTCGTAGGAGCCGGCGGCGGTGATCCGGTCCAGGGTCCGCGCGGCGGCCTCGGCGGTCAGCCGCCCCTTGTCGACGGATCGGGCAAGAGACTTGCCGATCCGGGCCTTGGCGGTCTGCGCCTTCTCCTCGCTGCGGGCGGCGAGGACGACGTCGTAACCGGCCTTGGCGAAGACCTCGGCGATGCCGGAGGCCATGGTGCCGGAGCCCGCGACGCCGACCGAGCGCACCGGACGGCCGGCGCCCGCGGCCCCGCCGGTCAGGGGTGTCAGCGCGTCCGGGACGACCGTCGCGCTGCCGGGGGCGTCGTAGGTGTAGAAGCCGCGGCCCGACTTCCGGCCGGTCAGGCCCGCCTCGCTGAGCTGCCCCAGGATCGGCGCGGGGGCGTGCAGCCGGTCGTGGGACTCGGCGTACATGGCCTCCAGGACCGTACGGGCCGTGTCGACGCCGATCAGGTCGAGCAGCGCGAGCGGGCCCATCGGCAGTCCGCAGCCCAGCCGCATCGCCGCGTCGATGTCCTCGCGGGAGGCGTACCGGGCCTCGTACATCGCGGCCGCCTGGTTGAGGTAGCCGAACAGCAGGCCGTCGGCGACGAACCCGGGCCGGTCGCCCACCGCGACGGGCTCCTTGCCGAGGTCCAGGGCGAGGTGGGTGACGGCGGCGACGGCGGTGGGCGCGGTCAGCACCGAGGAGACGACCTCGACCAGCTTCATCGCCGGCGCCGGGTTGAAGAAGTGCAGGCCCAGCACCCGCTCCGGGCGGGCGGAGTCGGCGGCGAGGCGGGTGACGGACAGCGCGTTGGTGCCGGTGGCGAGGATGGTCTCGGGACGCACGATCCCGTCCAGCTCGCGGAAGATCTGCTGCTTGATCTCGTACGACTCCGGCGCCACCTCGATGACCAGGTCGGCGTCGGCCGCCGCGCTCAGGTCGGTGGAGGTGCGGACGCGGGCCAGGACGGAGTCGCGCTCCTGCTCGGTGAGCCGGCCGCGCTGCACGGCTCGGTCGGTGGAGGCCTCCAGCGCGGCGAGGGACCGCGCGGTCTGCGCCTCGCTGATGTCGATGCCGATCACCTCGCGGCCGGCCTTGGCCAGGACCTCGGTGATGCCGGTGCCCATGGTGCCGAGGCCGATGACGGCGATCGTCTGGAGCGGGGACAGAGGGGTGTCGGACAGGGGAGCGGCCATCGCGGGACTCCAGGAATGAGTGACGACTGGGAACGCGCCCGGGTACGCCGAGGGGGCCTTGGCGAGGCCCGGGCGCACCGGGTGCGGAAAGCGAGGAGTTGCGGGTGGTGCCGGGCTGCGAGCGCACACGCCCGGTGCCGTCGCCGTGGGCGTGCACACGCCCGGAGACGAACGGGAGATCCGAACCGGCCCTGTCCCGTGGCCGGGTCGTACAGCGGTACGAGGTACCGAACCGACTTCTCGCGGCGACTGCGTCACCAGGCCACCGCGAGGAGGTGAAGCGAAAGGGTGATTCGCTCGTATGAGCTTAACCGGTGGGTAACGAGCGCGCCAGCCCTCGTGGCTGTGATGTAACTCCCTGAGCGGGCCGAGCCTCTAGGCTCGCGTCATGGACGAAGAGTTGCGAACGCTCACGGAGCGTTTACGGCGGGAGTCGGGTGGCGCTGCGCCGTACGAGCGGCTGACGACCACGGGCGATCACGACGAACTGGCCGGCGTGCTCATCGAGTCGGGGCAGCCGTTGTGGGCCCGGGAGCTGGCCGCGTTCCGGCTGGGGCTCGCCGGGGACCGGCGCGCCTTCGAGGCGCTCGTCCTGCTGCTCAACCACCGGGACCCGCCGCGCTGCGCCGCCGCCGCCCATGCGCTGGCCCGCCTCGGCGACCCCCGCACCGCGCGCGCCGCGGCCGCCCTGGCCACCAACGAACTGCGCGTCGCCTACGCCCTGCACCCCGTCCGGCTGCTGGTGGAGCTGCGGGCGCCCGAGTCCGTGCCCGCGCTGATCACGACGCTCCGCAGGCGGCTGCGGCCGCACGACCCCTACCGGCGGGTGGCCCTGGCGTGCGTGGAGGGGCTCGGCGCGCTGGGGGACGGCCGGGCCCGGCCGGTGCTGAACGACGCCCTCGCCCACCCGGTGCTCGCGGAGGCGGCCGTGCACGCGCTGGCGCGGATCCCCCGGCAGCGGTGAGGAGCGGCAGGCCGGCAGCCGTCGGACCGGTCAGACCGGGAGGGGGCTGAGATACCGCACCTCGGGCACGGCGACGCCCGCCACCTCGAAGGGCTCCTCGGCGCCGTCCGCATGGAACCCGGCCCGCTCGTAGAAGTGACGGGCCGGGGCGTTGTCCCTGAGGACCCAGAGGTACATGCGGGGGTGGCCGAGGGCGCCGGCCTGCCGGACCGACTCCTCCAGCAGGGCACGTCCGACGCCCGTGCCGATGTGCCCGGTGTCGACGTAGAGCGCGTACAACTCGGCGTCGGCGGTGCGGACTTCACCGTCCCGGTAGGCGCCGTGGGCCGCCCAGCCGACCACCTTTCCGCCCTGCTCCGCGACCAGGTTCACCACGTCGCCGGCCCCGCGCCCGAAGTGCGCCCGGCGGCGCTCGGCGTCTTCGCCGACGCTCAGCGCGTCCAGGTAGGACTGCGGCATCAGGCCCCGGTAGGCGGTCTGCCAGCCGCGGACGCGGATCTCGGAGACCCGGTCGACGTCGGCGAGCGCCATGTTCCGTACGGCGACCGGGGCGGTCATTCGCCCACCAGTGCTGGGGGTGCCCCCACGCCATTGGGCAGTGGGGGAGCCTCGACCTCCATCAGGAACTCGGGTCGGACCAGCGCGGCGACCTGCACGGCCGAGGCGGCCGGGAGGCGGTCGTCGGCCAGATACGCGGCCCGGGCCGTGCGGATCGCGGGCATGTGGGCCATGTCCGTGACGAAGTAGGTGAGTTTGACCACGTCGTCGAAGCCGGCGCCGGCCGCGGTGAGGCAGCGCCGCAGGTTCTCGAAGACCTGGCGGGCCTGGGCCTCCGGATCGCCCTCGCCGACCAGTCGGCGGTGTTCGTCAAGCGGGAGCTGACCGGCGACGGCCGCGAAACGGCCCGTGCCCGTCACGACGTGGGCGTACTGGTCCGCGGCGGCGACTCCGTCGGGGGCGGGAATCCTGGTCGGTTCACTCATGCGTCCATGGTGAACCACGCGTGTCATTGCTTGTCGCTAATTAGTTCGAGATTCGAATATCTTCCCGATGGGAAGATCGCATTCCGCCGAAGTGAGCGCGGACGAGGCCGGGTTGGCCCGGCTGTGGAGGGTGATGGAGAGTGAGCGGTGCACGACTTCCCGATGAGATACCCGGCCTGGACACGCGTCAGGACGCGACGAAGACGTTCGGACAGTACCTGGAAGAGAAGTGGACAGCGGTCTGCCGTGGCCTGGGAGTGGACCAGTGGGAGACGGAGGCCGTGCTGCAGGACCTGCGGGAAGTGATCCACCCGTGGGGCGCACGGCCCGTCGGGACACGGTGCGATCCACCCTCGTTCGTCTCCGCCGACGGCTTCCCCGCCGAACTCTCCGTCAGCTGGAAGGGCGGCCGGCCCGAGGTCCGCATCCTCTTCGAGTCGCTCGGCTCCGACGGCACCCCGCTCGGCTGCCAGGAAGCCGGCCGGGAGCTGACGCGTCGACTCGCGGGAAGCCCCGGGACGGACATCGCGCGGTACCTGAGCATCGAGGACCTGTTCATCACCCCCGCCCCCGATCGCTACCGGGCCACCCTCTGGCACTCGTTGGCCTGGCGGCCGGGCAAGCGGCCCCACTACAAGGTCTACCTCAACCCGCAGGTGCACGGCCTGGACGGCGCGTACGACGTCATGGCGGAGGCCATGCACCGGCTGGGCCTGGCGGACGCCTGGCAACCGGTGGCGCGCCGCGGCGAGGAACTCGCCCGGCGCGGGCACGAGTTGGAGCTGATGGCCCTCGACCTGGACGGCGGAGACACCTCCCGGGTGAAGGTCTACTACCGGCATCTCCCCATGCCCATGGGTGAGCTGGACACGGTCGCGGCGATGGCGCACCGCTACGAGCAAGCCCGGGCGGCCCGCGCGCGAAGCGTCATCTACGGGCGGGTCGGCGGCACCGTGAGCAACGAGCCGATGACCTGTCTGGCGTTCCGGGAGGGCACGCCCGGACCCGAGGAGGCCAACGTCTATCTGCGGCTGCCGGACAACACCCGTTCCGACGCGGAGGCGGCCGAGCGCATCGCCCGGCTCATGGAAGTGGAGGGCGTCGACCCGCGTCCGCACGCCGAGATCCTGCGACAGCTGACGGCGGGACTGCGCCAGGACGCCGGGGGACTGCAGGAACTGTGCAGCTACCGGACGATCTCACCGGAACTCCCCGCGGACATAGGCGTGTACCTGCGGTTCCCCACGTATGCCGACCCCGTGCTCTGACCACGAAGCCATGACCCGGGGCAGCGTGAAGGCTCCGCTCGGCCGATGACGACCTCGCGGAGCCCCCTCACCGCCTCAACGCAGCCGCGCGTCAGCCACGGAATCCCAGCAGCCCGTGCAGCGCGGCGCCGCGGGCCGTGTGCGGCGCGACCTTCGCGCCCAGCGGCTTCGGGTCGGGCTGCGCCTTGCACACCGCGTCGACCTCGCCCGTCCCGCGCGGCACGGCGCCGTCGCTCAGGTAGCTCGCCAGGTGCTTGTCCAGGCAGGTGTTCCCGCTCAGCGTGACGCCGTGGTTCTGGCCGCCCTCCTCGACGACCAGGCTGGAGTCGCGCAGCAGCGCGTGGACCGTGGCGCCGCCTTCGTACGGGGTGGCCGCGTCGTTCGTCGCCTGGAACAGCAGGACCGGCGGCAGGTCGTCGTTCACGAGGTTCAGCGGCCCCAGGGGCTCGGCCGGCCAGAACGCGCACGGCGCGTTGTACCAGGCGTTGTTCCAGGTCATGAACGGCGCCTTCGCGTACGCCGTCCAGTTGTCCGTGCGCCATTGGTTCCAGTCGTGCGGCCAGGAGGCGTCCCGGCACTGCACGGAGGTGTAGATGCTGTAGCCGTTCTCCCCCGCGGCGTCGACGGCGGCGAAGTTCTCGTACGCCTCGACCAGCGGGTCGTCGTCCTTGTCGTTCACGTAGGCGGCGAACGCCTCGGCGAGGTGGGGCCAGTAGCCGTTGTAGTAGCCGCCGGGCATGAAGGCGTCCTCCAGCTCCGAGGCGCCCACCTTGCCGCCGGCCGGCTTCCTGGCCAGGGTCGCCCGCATCGCGTACCACTTGGCCTCGACCTGGGCCGGGTCGGCGCCGAGCCGGTACGTCTTGTCGTACCTGGCGATCCAGGCCATCAGGGCGCGGTGGCGGTCATTGAAGGCCAGGTCCTGGACGAGGTTGTCCTCGTACCAGACCCCGGTGGGGTCGACGATCGAGTCCAGGACCAGGCGCCGCACCCGCTGCGGGAAGAGCTTGGCGTACACCGTGCCGAGGTAGGTGCCGTACGAGTAGCCGAAGTAGCTCAGCTGCCGCGTGCCGACGGCGGCCCGGATCGCGTCCATGTCGCGCACCGCGCTGAGGGTGTCGATGTACGGCAGGACGCTCGCGTACTTCCTGCCGCAGGCCGCGGCGAACGACCGGGCGCGCTTGAGGTTGGCCCGCTCGATCGCCGCGGTGCTCGGCACGGAGTCCGGGCGGACCGCCGCGAAGTGACCCGGCTTGCAGTTCAGCGCGGGGGTGCTCCTGCCGACCCCGCGCGGGTCGAAGCCGATGACGTCGTACTGGGCCGACACCGCCTTCGGCAGCGCCGAGGCGACGAATCCGGCGAGGCTCAGCCCCCGGCCGCCGGGGCCGCCGGGGTTGACCAGCAGCGGTCCCTGGTATGCCTTCGCGGTGTGTTGGACGCGGGACAGCGCCAGCGTGATCTGCTTCCCGCCGGGCTGCTCGTGGTCGAGCGGCACCTTCAGGGACGCGCACTGCAGACGCGGTTGGCCGGTGGTGGCGCAGCTCTTCCAGGAGAGCTTCGCCGCGCGGGCGGGCGCGGGGTGCGACGGGCTCGCTCCGGCGGGCACGGCCGTGACCGTCCCGGCCACGACGGCGGCGGCAGCGCACAGCACGGCTGCGCGTTTGTTCATGAGTGCTCCCGGGACGCAAGGGACGGCGGCGGACGGACCGCGCAGGTCACGGCCCTCGCCGCATCGTCCCGAAAAGATCGTCCGGAAGAACCTGTTCTGGCGTTACTTGACCCGTTCGGGTTGCCGGATGCGCTCGAACGCGCTCAGATCAGCGTGAGTTGGACCGGCCCGGACCCGGTGGGCTCCTCGACGGGGTCGGTGGGGTCGGGCTGCGGGATCCGGCGGGGCATCCCCGCGCGCGTGGGGCCGATGCCGTACTCCTCGGCCAGCTCGTGGACCTGACGGGTGATCCGGCGCTGGTACCACTTCGGGGCGTACGCGCCGTCCGCGTACAGCCGCTCGTACCGGCGCACCAGGTGCGGGTGGTGCTGCCCGAGCCAGGTCATGAACCACTCGCGGGCGCCGGGGCGCAGATGCAGCGCCAGCGGGGTGACGGAGGTGGCCCCGGCGGCCGCGATCGCCCGCACGGTGGCGCGCAGCTGGGCCGGCTCGTCGCCGAGGAACGGGATCACCGGCGCCATCAGCACCCCGCAGCCGATGCCGTGGTCGGTGAGGGTCCGCACGACGTCCAGGCGCCGCTGCGGGGCCGGGGTGCCCGGCTCGACGGTGCGCCAGAGCTCGGTGTCGGTGAAGCCGACGGAGACCGAGACGCCGACCTCGGTCACCTCGGCGGCCTGCCGCAGCAGGTCGAGGTCGCGCAGGATCAGCGTGCCCTTCGTCAGGATCGAGAAGGGGTTCGCCCGGTCGCGCAGGGCGGACAGGATGCCCGGCATCAGCCGGTAGCGGCCCTCCGCGCGCTGATAGCAGTCGACGTTGGTGCCCATCGCGACGTGCTCCCCCTGCCAGCGGGGCGAGGCCAGCTGGCGGCGCAGCAGCTCCGGCGCGTTCACCTTGACGACGATCTGGGTGTCGAAGCCGACGCCGGTGTCGAGGTCGAGATAGCTGTGCGTCTTGCGGGCGAAACAGTAGACGCACGCGTGCGTGCACCCTCGGTAGGGGTTCACGGTCCATTCGAACGGCATCCGGGAGGCGCCCGGCACCCGGTTGAGGATCGAGCGGGCCCTGATCTCGTGGAACGTGATGCCGGCGAACTCGGGCGTGTCGAACGTCCTGGTCGTGACCGTGTCCGCGCCGAACAGCGCGGCGTCCGCCGCCCGGTCGTGGCGGGTCTGAACGGTGAGGTTGTCCCAGCGCATGACGCCTCCTCGGTAGCTCTGCCCACACAATAGAACATGTGTTCCCATGATCGTGCGACGGACCTTCGGCAGTCCTTTTCGATCGCCCGGCGATCGCTTCCGCGACCCCGATTTGGGCGGCTGCGGACCGGGGTGGTTGGCTTGCCCCGCACCTGAGCAAGCTGAGCAACCCTGAGCAACAAGGACCTGGAGGAACCCCATGGCGCAGGTCGAGGCCACCACCGAGCGGGTCGTCGCTGCGGACCCGGAGAAGGTGTTCGACACCATCGCCGACTACAGCGGCACGCGCGCGAAGCTGCTGCCCGAGCACTTCAGCGAGTACGAGGTGCGCGAGGGCGGCGACGGCGAGGGCACCCTCGTCCACTGGAAGCTCCAGGCCACCAGCAAGCGCGTCCGCGACTGCCTCCTGGAGGTCGCCGAGCCGACCGACGGCGAACTCGTCGAGAAGGACCGCAACTCCTCGATGGTCACCGTCTGGCGCGTCACCCCCGCCGGCGAGGGCGCCTCCCGGGTCGTCGTCACCACCACCTGGGACGGCGCCGGCGGCATCGGCGGCTTCTTCGAGAGGACCTTCGCGCCCAAGGGTCTCGGCCGGATCTACGACATGATCCTCGCCAACCTCGCCACCGAGGTCGAGAAGTAGATCAACACCCGTGCGCTCCCTGCGCGTTGATCCCCTTCACCGGTTCGAGTGGATCTCCCTTGTGACCGGGATGGCGCCGTAACTCGTCGCGCTTGCTCGTGGTTGTCGCTTTACGCGGCAATTGTGTGGCAGGTGCGACGAGGGGAGCGGGACATGGGCGGGACCACTCTGGTGCAGGACGAGCCGGTCACGGCACGTCCCGCGGAAGCGGAGGACCCGCCGGGGGCGCCGACTGCCGGGAGCGGACCGGGCGGGCGCGGGGTGCGGCTGGTCTTCTTCGCCCTCATGCTCGCGCTGCTGCTCGCGGCGCTGGAGCAGATGATCGTCGCCACCGCGCTGCCGAAGATCGTCGGCGAACTGCACGGCCTGGACCGGATGTCCTGGGCCATCACCGCCTATCTGCTCACCGCCACCGTCGGACTGCCCGTCTACGGCAAGCTCGGCGACCTCCTCGGCCGCAAGGGCGTCTTCCAGTTCGCGATCGTCGTCTTCGTCCTCGGCTCCGCGCTCGCCGGGCGGGCGCAGACCATGGACCAGCTGATCGCCTTCCGGGCCGTCCAGGGCGTCGGCGCGGGCGGGCTCATGATCGGCGTGCAGGCGATCATCGCGGACATCGTGCCGCCCCGGCAGCGCGGCCGGTTCATGGGCCTCATCGGCGCCGCGTTCGGCCTCGCCTCGGTCGCCGGACCGCTGCTCGGCGGCTACTTCACCGACCACCTCTCCTGGCGCTGGTGCTTCTACGTCAACGTCCCCTTCGGACTCCTCACCCTCGCCGTCGTCACCGTCGTGCTGAAGCTGCCGAAGCCGACCGCGGCCCCCCGACTCGACGTCCTCGGCGTCCTGCTGCTCGCCGTCGCCTCCACCTGCCTGGTGCTGCTGACCAGCTGGGGCGGCACCGAGTACGCCTGGGACTCGAGCGTCGTCGTCGGTCTCGGCGCGGGCGCGGCCGCCGCCACCGTCCTCTTCCTCGTCGTCGAGGGCATCGCCGCCGAACCCCTCATCCCCTTGCGGCTGTTCAGGGACTCCGTCTTCAACGTCACCGCACTGGTGGGCCTGGTGATCGGCGTCGCGCTGTTCGGCGCCGCGAGCTATCTGCCGACCTTCCTGCAGATGGTCGACGGGGCCTCCGCCACCGAGTCCGGGCTGCTCATGCTGCCCATGATGGGCGGCATCGTCGGCTCCTCCGTCCTGTCCGGGCAACTCATCACCCACACCGGCCGCTACAAGATCTATCCCGTCCTCGGCAGCGCCCTCGCCGCCCTCGGCATGTGGCTGCTGTCCCGGCTGGAGGCCGACACGCCCCGGCTGCAGTACAGCCTCTGGATGGCCGTCCTCGGCGCCGGCATCGGCCTGGTGATGCCCGTGCTCGTCCTCGCCGTGCAGAACTCCGTGCGCCCCACCGACCTGGGCACCGCCACCAGCGCCAACACCTACTTCCGGCAGATCGGCGGCAGCGTCGGCGCGGCGGTCTTCGGCACCCTCTTCGCGGACCGGCTCGCCGACGCGCTGCGCGAGGGCCTGCCCGCCCGTGCCGGCGCCGGCCTCCCGGACCCCGAGTCCCTCACCCCGCAGCTCGTGCACGCACTGCCCCCGGCGCTGCGCGACGCCTACATCCGGGCGTACGCCGACGCCATGCCGCGGATCTTCCTCTATCTCGTACCGGTGCTCGTCCTCGGGCTGCTCATCGCCTGCTTCCTCAAGGAGAAACCGCTGGTGTCCCACAACGCCGCCGAAACGGAGCTCGCGTCCGCGACCACGCCCGTCCTGCAGGCCCGTGCCCCGTACACCGCCGGAATCCCCGTCTGCGGCACGGTGCAGCACCCCGACGGGACGGTCGTGCCCCGCGCGGCGCTCACCCTCATCGATGTGACGGGCCGCCAGATCGGCCGGGGCGCGAGCGGCGAGGACGGACGGTACGCGCTGTCCACCCCCGGCTCCGGCGCGTACGTCCTGATCGCCGCCGCAGGCGGCCACCAGCCGCAGGCCGTCTCCGTCACCGTCGGCGAACGCCCCGTCGAACTGGACATCGTCCTCGGCGGCGCGGGCCGCCTCGCCGGGAACGTCGTGACGGCGGACGGCTCCCCGGTGCGGGAGGCCGCCGTCACCCTCACCAACGTCCACGGCGAGGTCGTCGCCAGCACCCGCAGCGGCCGCGAGGGCGGCTACGTCATCACCGAGCTCGTCGCCGGGGAGTACACCCTCGCCGCCAGCGCGCCCGCTTTCCGTCCGGCCGCCCTGCCGGTCAGCGTCCAGGCCTCCCGCGAGACCCGCCAGGACGTCGAACTCGCCGGCGGCGCCGTGCTGCGCGGCACGGTCCGGACCACCGGCGGGCGTCCCGTCGAGGACGCGCGCGTGACCCTCCTGGACGCGGCGGGCAACGTCGTGGACACCCTCACCACGGGCTCCGACGGCGTGTTCCGCTTCGTCGACCTGTCCGGTGGCGAGTACACCGTCATCGCCACCGGCTACCCGCCGGTGGCCACCGTCCTGCACCTGGCGGGCGGCGGCCGCACGGAACGCGACCTGCAGCTCGGCCACGCGGACTGACCGGCCCGCGCGGGCCCGGGACGTGCGGCGTACCCCGGCGCACCCCGGTGAAACCAATTCCATCATTGCCGCACATGCCGACGGACGTGCACCGTACGGTGGGGGCTGCGGGACAGATCTTGCGTAGCTCTGGGGAGAGAGGGCCTGGGCCATGGACCGTGGCACCGAGAGGGACGCACCTCCCAGCCGCGGAGCAGGGGGCGAGACGGCCGACGGCGTGGCCGACGCCGGGCGCGTCCCGCTGGCCGTGGTCGTGGTGGACCGCGAGGGCCTCGTCTCCCACTGGAGCACCGGCGCACGCCGGCTCTTCGGCGCCGTCAAGGAGGAGGCGATCGGCCGGCCTGCGATCGACCTGCTCCCCGTGTCCGGCGCGCTCCCCGACCCCGACGACGACCTTCCGGACGCCGGATACGGGGCAGCCGGGGGCTACGGGGACTACGCCGCCTACGACGGCCTCGGGCCCGGGTTGGACTCCTCCCTCGACCGGGGCCTCGGCTACCCGGCGGCCGGGCGGGCCCGGCTGACCGTCCCCGAGCGAAGCGATGCGGGGGTACCCCCGCCCGTAGGGCCGGGGAGGGACCGCGACGGCGACCGTGTCGATGTCCTGTGGTGGGCCTACCCCCTGGTCGGACCGGGAACGGAACGGCTGCTGGTACTGGCCGCGGACGCCGCGGCACTGCACAGGGCCGATCCGGCGGACCGGGCGGCCGTCGAACGCATCGCCCCCGGCTTCGCCCTGCACACCGACTTCCCCGGCGCCGAGGACCTCGCCCGCCGACTGCCCGAGATCCTGCCCAGCATGAGCGTCGGCGAAAGCGCCCGCATCGTCGCGCAGATCCTCGAACTCGGCTACCCCGTCCTGGAGTTCAGCCAGCACGACCGGGTGCCCGTGACTCCCGACTGGGGCGTGGCCCGGCGCGTCGAACGCAGGGTCCGCCGCGAGCGGGCCGTCCGCGCCGCCGCCGAAGGGACGCCCCTCCCGGAGGACCTGGTCGACGAGGGGGAGGACCTCGAGTACGTCGCCGTCCGCGAACGCCTGGAGTTCCTCAACGAGGTCAGCGGGAAGATCGGCACCTCCCTCGACCTGTCCCGCACCATCGTCGAGGTCAGCAGAGCCGTCGTCCCGCGCTTCACCGACGTCGCCGGCACCTATCTGCGCGAACAGGTCGTCGCCGGTGAGGGATTCCCCGACGGCGTGCCTGACACGACCACCATGTGGCACCGGGTCGCCCTGGAGCACACCGACGAGCCCGGCCGTTGGGACGACGTCGTGCCCGTCGGCGAGGCCATGCCGTTCCCCGCGCACACCCCGTTCTTCCAGTGCATGACCACCGGCGAACCCGTCCTCGTGCCGCGCATCAGCGAGCAGATGGGCCACGCCATCGCCTCGCAGTTCGAGAAACGCGACATCAGGCCGCTCATCACCGGCCGCTCCATGCTCGTCGTCCCGCTGAAGGCCCGTAACGTCGTCCTCGGCTTCATGATCCTGCTGCGCCACCCCGAGCGCGCCGTCTTCAACGACATGGACCGTGTCACCGGTGCCGAACTCGCCGCCCGTGCGGGCCTCGTGCTCGACAACGCGCGCATGTACACCTACCAGGAGAGCGTCGCCGAGACCCTCCAGGACAGCATGCTGCCGCACATCCCGCCCCGCATGGCGGGCTGCGACATCGCCACCCGCTATCTGCCGGGCACGCTGCTGGGGCGCGTCGGCGGCGACTGGTTCGACTCGGTGAAGCTGCCCGGCTCCCGCACCGCCCTCGTCGTCGGCGACGTCATGGGTCACGGTCTCAACTCGGCCGCCATGATGGGGCAGTTGCGCACGGCCGTGCAGACCATGGCCGCCCTCGACCTGCCGCCCGCCCAACTCCTGCGCAACCTCGACGACTTGGCGCAACGGCTGGGCGACACCTATCTCGCGACCTGCCTGTACGCGGTCTACGACCCGATCGAGAGCGAGCTGCACCTCGCCAACGCGGGCCACATCCCACCGGTGTTGGTGCGTGCCGTCGACGGCCGCAGCGAACTCCTCGACCTGCCCACCGGCGCGCCCATCGGCGTCGGCGGGGTGCCCTTCGAGGCGGTCCGCGTGCGCGTGGAGCCGGGCGACCGGCTGGTCATGTGCACCGACGGCCTGGTGGAGGTGCGCGGCGAGGACATCGGCGTGGGCCTGGCGACGCTCTGCGAGTCCGCCGCCCACCCGGCCGCCGCCATGGACGACGCCTGCGACACCATCATCCGCGCTCTCAACGTTCACGGCGGCCGCAAGGACGACGTGGCTCTGCTCATGACCCGGCTCAACGGCATCGAGCCGGACGACGTCGCGGAATGGCGGCTGCGCCTCGACCCGGCCGAGGTGAGCCGGGCCCGCGCGGTGGTCCGCGAGCAGCTCCACGACTGGGGGCTGGCGAAACTGGCCGGCGCGGCCGAGCTGATGGTGAGCGAACTCGTCACCAACGCCCTCGGTCACTCCCACCGGCAGCCCGTGGCCCTGCGACTCGTGCGCGGCGACACACTGCTGTGCGAGGTCGACGACGACGATCACGAACTGCCGACGCTGCTGAGCGCCGGGCCCGGCGACGAGTTCGGGCGGGGGCTGCGCGTGGTGAGCGCGCTGGCCCGTGAGTGGGGCGCCAGCCGTACGAGGGCCGGGAAGTCCGTCTGGTTCGAGCTGACGCTGCCGCGCCGCTGAACACCGGCCGCCCCGAGGACGGGGGCGCACGGCGGCGTACGGATGTCGAAGGCGGAGTGAAAAGAATGCGCTGCGCGCTTGTAGCGGAAACCCTGGAGCGATAAACCGTACTCGCCCGTCACTTACGGCGGATCGGCCTTGCATCCTGGGGAGTTGGGCATGAGCGTGGCGAGTCGGTACCGGGAGGCGTGGGAGGGTTTCTGGCGGGAGGCCCCGGACGAGCCGGGCGGGGTGTTCTGGGACGCGGATCCACGCGTGACCTCCGCCGTGCACCTCGCCTTCTTCGAGCCCCATATCGCCGACGCCGGGCTGGCGTTGGTGGACCTCGGCTGCGGCAACGGCACCCAGACCCGCTACTTCGCCGACCGCTTCCCGCACGTGGTCGGCGCCGATCTGGCCGACGCGGCCCTCGACCATGCCCGGCGCGCCGACCCCGCAGGAGTGGCGACGTACCGGCTGCTGGACGCTGCCGAGAAGGGCGCGGCCGACAGCCTGCACGCCGAACTCGGGGACGCCAACGTCTACCTGCGGGGCGTCCTGCACCAGTGCGAGCCCGCCGACCGGCAGCCGTTGGTGGAGGGGATCGCCGCGCTGCTGGGGGAGCGCGGCCGGGCGTTCCTCGTCGAACTGTCGGAGGCCGCCCGTCCCGTCCTCGGCTCGCTGGCGCAGGGCCCGGACGGTCCGCCGCCGAAGCTCGCGCCGATCTTCCGGCACGGCATCGCCCCCGGCGAGGTCGCCGACGACGCGGTGCCCGAGTATCTGCGCGCGGCCGGGCTCACGGTGCTGGCCTCCGGTGAACTTCCGCTCGTCACCACCGAGTTCACGTCGGACGGCACCCGCATCGAGCTGCCGTCGAAGTGGTTCGTGGCGGCCCGGGTCATGTGACCGCCCTCACATCGAAAGCGGCTCCTGTGGCGGTCACACATGCGCGCCGCGCCGTGTCAGGGGGGTGAAGGAACGCACGGAAACCCCCGCTGAGGAGCTGCTGACATGTCCACTGCCTACGTTGTCGTCACCGTCGTCGGAGCCGTCATGGCGGGCTTCTCGGCCGCCTCGGTCTTCCTGCACGCCGAGTGGACGGTGAAGCCGCTGGCCGACTACGGAGTGCCGCGCGCGTGGTGGCCGTTCCTCGGCGCGGCCAAGGCCGCCGGTGCGGCCGGGCTGCTGGCGGGGCTGTTCGTGCCCGTGGTCGGCGTGCTCGCCGCGGCCGGTCTGGTGCTGTACTTCCTCGGGGCCGTCGTCACCGTGCTGCGGGCCCGCTGGTTCTCGCACGCGCTGTTCCCGCTGGTCTACGCGGCGCCGGCAGTGGCCTCGCTGGTGCTGGCGTTCTGACGAACGGGCGGGGGCGACCGGGAACCCCGGTCGCCCCCGCCGTTGTGTCAGTCGTCGAACCCGACGGCTTCGAGCACCGCCACCTCGATGCCGTCCAGCCGCTCCCGGTCCGCCACGACGTCGATCCCGGTGATCCCGCTCTCCGTGATCGTGAACATCAGGACCAGCCGCAGCCTGCCCTGCGGCGCCATCGCGAGGCCGACCCGGCCGTCGAGCAGGGCGAGGCCGGTGAACCGGGCGCGGCCGGTCGCCGCCATCGCGCCCTCGGCCACGGGACGGGCCCCGCCGACCGTGACGGGCTCGGGCGTCGGGACGACGAAGCGGTCGGCGGTGAGGACCACGTCCGGGTGCAGCAGGGCGAGCAGCGCCTCGAAGTCGCCGCCGCGCGTGGCGGCCAGGAACGCCTCGACGACCTCGCGCTGCCGGCCCCGGTCGACGGCAGACACGGCAGCGGGAAGGGCGGGAACCGCAGCGGGCGCATCCGCGGGCGCGGAGCCCCGGACGCGTCGGCGGGCCCGGCTGGCCAGTTGCCGCGTGGCGGCCGGGGTGCGCTCGATCATCGGGGCGATGTCGTCGAACGGCACGGAGAACAGGTCGTGCAGCACGAACGCGAGCCGCTCGGCCGGGGCCAGGGTGTCCAGGACGACGAGGAGCGCGACCCCGACCGAGTCGGCGAGGAGCGCCTCCTCCTCGGGATCGCCGCCCTCACCTGGGCCGACGGCGGGCTCGCTCACCCGGTCGTCGAGCGGGACCTCCGGCCGAGTTCGTCGGGAGCGCAGCATGTTCAGACACACCCGGCCCACCACCGTGGTCAGCCACCCGCTGAGGTTGTCCACCCCGCCGACGTCCGCCCGGGCCGCCCTGAGCCAGGTCTCCTGCACGGCGTCCTCCGCCTCGCCGAGCGAGCCCAGCATGCGGTAGGCGACGGCGCGCAGATGAGGCCGGTCGGCCTCGAAGCGCTCCGGTGGCAGCGTCGTGTGCGTGGTCATGAGCGGATCCCCGTTCGTGTCACAGCGGTGCAGGCTTGTGTGGGGAGATCACAACACGGGGGCGGCCAGCCGCACCAACGTCTCCTCGAAGGAAGGGGCGTCCTTGGGCGGCCGGTTGTGCGGAAGCCGGGCCAGCAGGGCGGCCATGCCGCAGGTGTCGGTCACCGCCGAGAAGACCAGGCCCGCGCCGATCAGCCCGGACAGCCGGTGGGCGCGCGGCCGGGCCAGTCCCGCGGCGAAACCGGCGACCACCAGAGAGCCGGCGGCGAGCCGGACCTGGCGGTCCATCGGCCAGGGAGTGCGGGCCCCCGCGGGACGCTCGACCGGGTGGCCGGCCGCCGCCCAGCCGCCGGTGCCGCCCTCCAGTGTGGCCGCCTCGACGCCGAGGGCCGCGAGCTGCGCGCAGCCCTTCGCGGACCGGTTGCCGGAGACGCACACGAGCAGCAGCGGCCCGCGCGCGGCGGCCGCCCGCAGGGCGCGCGCGGCTTCGCCGAGCCGGTCCAGGGGGACGTTGTGGGCGCCGGGCAGCCGGCCCCCGGCGTACTCGCCGGGCGTGCGCACGTCGACGACCGTGAACTCGTCGAACCGGGCCGCGGCCTGGGCGACGGTCAGGCCGGTGGGGGCGGACGCGGGGGTGGACGCAGGGGTGGTCGTACGGTCGATCGTGGGGTCGGTCACGGAACAGAACCTTTCGGTGGGGTGTTGTCCCCCACGGGTAGGATACCCGTGGGGGTATATGGGTCCGTCTGGACGTGTATGCGGGTCATGGAGGAGGAAATGTGCAACTCGACATGTCGGCCGAGGAACTGAAGTCGGCGCTCAACCGGCTGCGGCGCGCCCAGGGGCAGCTCGCGGGGGTGATCCGGATGATCGAGGAGGGCCGTGACTGCGAGGACGTGGTCACCCAGCTCGCCGCCGTCTCCCGGGCCCTGGACCGGGCCGGCTTCGCGATCATCGCGACCGGGCTGGAGCAGTGCATGACCAGCGAGGACCCGGAGATCCGGGACTCCGCGCAGATGCGGGCCCGTCTGGAGAAGCTCTTCCTGTCGCTCGCCTGAGCGCGTGGGATCCGTTCACCGGACGGCGCTCACGCCCATGCCCACCGCCACGGCCAGCAGCACGCCGCCGAAGACGCGTTGCAGGGTCGCGGGGGAGACCTTCGCGGCCAGCCGTCTGCCGTCCCAGGCCCCGAGGACGGCGGTCGCGAGAAACGGCATGATCAGCGTCCAGTCCAGGTGGACGGCCGTGAACGCCCGGGCCGTGAGGGCCGCCAGCGCGTTGGCGGCGACGACCAGCAGACTCGTGCCCACCGCCGCGCTCATCGGCACGGCCAGCACGCCCACCAGCGCGGGCACGGCGAGAAACCCGCCGCCGACCCCGAGGAACCCGGTCACCGCGCCCAGCCCGGCCCCGGCGCCCGCCGCACGGGCCGCCGACGCCCGCCCTTCCGCGCGCGGGGCGCGGTGACGCAGCATGCGGACGGCGGCCAGGGCGGCCAGCGCCGCGAACATCAGCGTCAGCAGCGGTTCGGGGATCCGTGCGGACAGCGCGCCCGCCGCCGCGGCGGGCGGCAGACCGGCCGCCGCGAACAGCAGCCCCGCCCGCCAGCGCACCGCCCCGGCCCGCGCGTGGGCGAGCAGCGCGGTGACCGCCGTGGCGATGACGATGACCAGGCCCGCGGTGGTCGCCGCGGCCGGACTGAACCCGAGCAGGTAGATCAGCGCGGGGACGGTCAGGATGCTGCCGCCCGCCCCCAACGCGCCCAACGCCAGACCGACCAGCCCCCCGGCAAGCAGCGCCAGGACGAACACGCTCATATACCGGGCGCGACGGGGCGGGGGCTGCCGAGGCCCGGGGTGCCGTGGTCGGTGGTGGCGTGGGCCGGGGTGTCGAGGCCCGGGGTGCCGTGGTCGGTGGTGGCGTGGGCCGGGGTGTCGAGGCCCGGGGTGCCGTGGTCGGTGGTGGCGTGGGCCGGGGTGTCGAGGG
>NZ_JBITCT010000009.1:0-35171 GCF_044453465.1 Streptomyces sp. NPDC051677 | reverse complement strand
GCCGGGGGTGCCGTGGTCGGGGGTGCCGTGGTCGGTGGTGGCGTGGGCCGGGGTGTCGAGGCCCGGGGTGCCGTGGCCGGGGGTGTAGTGGTCGGTGTTGGCGTGGGCCGGGGTGTCGTCGGCGGGGGTGGCGTGGTCGGGGGTGGCGTGGCCCGGGGTGCCGTGGCCGGGGGTGTAGTGGTCGGTGTTGGCGTGGTCGGGGGTGCCGTGGTCGGGGGTGTCGAGGCCGGGGGTGTAGTGGTCGGTGGTGGCGTGGGCCGGGGTGTCGAGGCCGGGGGTGTAGTGGTCGGTGGTGGCGTGGGCCGGGGTGTCGAGGCCCGGGGTGCCGTGGCCGGGGGTGTAGTGGTCGGTGTTGGCGTGGTCGGGGGTGGCGTGGCCCGGGGTGCCGTGGCCGGGGGTGTAGTGGTCGGTGTTGGCGTGGGCCGGGGTGTCGTCGGCGGGGGTGGCGTGGTCGGTGGTGGCGTGGGCCGGGGTGTCGAGGCCCCGGGTGTCGTCGGCGGTGGTGGCGTGGCTGGGGGTGTCGTCGGCGGTGGTGGCGTGGGCCGGGGTGCCGTGGTCGGTGGTGGCGTGGCTTGGGGTGTCGAGGTCCGGGGTGTGTTGGGTGGGGGCGAGGAGGGTGAGGTCGGTGGCGGCTGCCTTGGTGAACGTGTCGTCGACGGCCACCACGTCGCGGCCGGCGGCGTCGAGCAGGGAGGCGGCGATGGCCGCGCGCATCCCGCCCGCGCAGTGCACCCAGACCGTGCCCGCGGGCACCTCGGCGAGCCGCCCAGGGAGCTGGTGGACCGGGAGGTGCACGCTGCCCTCGATCCAGCCGCCGGCCCGCTCGCCGTCCCGGCGCACGTCGAGCACGGTGATCTCCTCACCGTGCCGGCGGGCGGCGGCGAGGTCGGCGAACGTGGCCCGTGGGAACGAGGCCGGGCGTGCTCCGTCCACCAGCCAGTCGGCGGGCGAGCCGACGGCCGCCGCGGCCGGACGGTCGATGCCGACCCGGGCCAGCTCCCGCTGGGCGCGCCCGACGTCCTCGGCGCTCCCGGCGAGCAGCGTCACCGGCTTGCCCCACGGGATCAGCCAGGCCAGATAGGTCGCGAGCTGCCCGTCGACCTCGAAGTTGACCGCCCCGGCCACGTGCCCCGCGGCGAACGCCACCCGGCTGCGCAGGTCCACCACCCACTCGCCGGCCGCGAGCCGCCGGGCGATCTCGCCCGCGTCGGCGCGCCGCGGCGCCGTCAGGTCCACCGGGGCGGGGCCGCCCGCGTTGGCCGGGCCCATGTGCGCGTAGTACGCCGGGATGTCGTCCAGCCCGGCCAGCAGCTCCTTCACGAACGCGTCGGCGTCCTGCAGGAGCGCCGGGTTCGACGCCTTCTCGGCGCCGATCGTGCTGTGCGCGCCGTCGGCCTGCGCAGAGGAGCAGAAGCTGCCGAAGCCGTGCGTGGGCAGCACCGCCACCTCGTCCGCCAGCTCCCGCGCCAGGCGGTGCGCGGAGGCGTGCTGCGCCCGGGCCAGTCGCTCGGTCAGCCGCGGTTCGACGAGGTCGGGCCGGCCCACGCTGCCGATCAGCAGCGAACCGCCGGTGAACGCGGCCACCGGCCGGCCCGCCTCCTCGAGAACGTACGCGGTGTGGTGCGGGGTGTGCCCGGGGGTGGCCACCGCCCGCAGCACGAGGTCCTCGTCGATCGGCTCCACGTCCCCGTCGGCGACCGGCACACGCGCGTACGCCACCTCCGCCCCGGCCGGCACCAGATAGCGCGCCCCCGTGAGCCGGGCCAGCTCCAGCCCACCGGTCACGTAGTCGTTGTGCAGATGGGTCTCGGCGACGGCCACGATCCGCACCCCGCGGCGCGCCGCCGCGGCGATCACGCGGTCGATGTCGCGCGGCGGGTCCACGACCACCGCCGCGCGGGCGCCGCCCGCCAGATGACTGCGATGGCCCAGCCCCTCGGTCTGGAGAACGTCGACAAGGAACACGGCACACTCACTCCCTCACGGAATCCGAGAATTACCCCGGGGGGTATCTGGCATCCACCGTAACAGAGATACCCCCTGGGGTATTTTCACGGCCGTGTCGCCGCCACACCCCGCTCCTGCCGCGCGATCCGTCGGACAGGCCCTAGGCTCGGGTACTCCTGAGTGGACGGGGCCGGACGTGAAGATCCTCATCAGCGCCGACATGGAGGGCGCCACCGGTGTCACCTGGCCTGCCGACGTGCTGCCGGGGACCGCCGAGTGGGAGCGCTGCCGGTCGCTGTTCACCTCGGACGTCAACGCCGCCGCACGGGGTTTCCTCGACGGCGGGGCGGACGAGGTCCTCGTCAACGAGGCCCACTGGACCATGCGCAACCTGCTCCTCGAACAGCTCGACGAGCGGGTGGAGTTGCTCACCGGCCGGCACAAGTCCCTCTCCATGGTGGAGGGCGTCCAGCACGGCGACGTCGACGGCATCGCCTTCGTCGGCTACCACGCGGGCGCCGGCATGGAGGGCGTCCTCGCCCACACCTACCTCGCCAACTCGATCACCGGCGTCTGGCTGAACGACGTACGGGCCAGCGAGGGCCTGCTCAACGCGCACGTCGTCGCCGAGTACGGCGTGCCCGTCGTCCTGGTCACCGGCGACGACGTGGCCTGCGAGGACGCGCTCGGGTACGCGCCCGAGGCGCTGAAGGTCGCGGTCAAGGACCATGTCTCCCGGTACGCGGCCGTGTGCCGTACGCCGGCCCGCACCGCCGCCGACATCCGGGCGGCGGCGAAGGCGGCGGCGCGGCTGGCGGCCCGTCAGGAACCGGTGAGCGGTGGGCCGTTCACCGTCGCGGTGGAGTTCGACGCCGAGCACCTGGCGATGGCGGCCACCCTGGTGCCCGGTGTCGCCCGCATCGGCGAGCGGAAGGTCGCCTGCACCAGCGCAACCATGTACGAGGGCATCCGCGCCTTCAAGGCGGTCACCACGATCGTCGCGGCCGCGATCGAGGAGCAGTATGGCTGAGCGGCACAGGCCCGGCACGGGCGGGAGCGGGAGCGGCATGGCTGACGCGCAGGCACGGGACGAGGTGGTGCGGTTCACCTCCGACCTCATCCGCATCGACACCGCCAACCGGGGCGGCGGGGACTGCCGGGAGCGGCCCGCCGCCGAGTACGCGGCCGCGCTGCTCGCCGAGGCGGGCGTCGAGCCGACGCTGCTCGAACGCACCCCGGGGCGCACCAACGTCGTCGCCCGGATCGAGGGCGCCGATCCGGCCGCCGACGCGCTGCTGGTCCACGGTCATCTGGACGTCGTCCCCGCCGAGGCCGCCGACTGGAGCGTGCACCCCTTCTCCGGGGAGGTACGCGACGGGGTGGTGTGGGGGCGCGGCGCCATCGACATGAAGAACATGGACGCGATGATCCTGGCCGTGCTCAGGGGCTGGGCGCGGCAGGGCGTGCGGCCCCGGCGCGACCTCGTCATCGCCTTCACCGCCGACGAGGAGGCCACCGCCGAGGACGGCTCCGGGTTCCTCGCCGACCGCCATCCGGGGCTGTTCGAGGGCTGCACCGAGGCCATCGGCGAATCGGGCGCGTTCACCTTCCACGACGGCGCCGGACGTGAGCTCTACCCCATCGCCGCGGGCGAGCGCGGCACCGGCTGGCTGAAGCTGACCGCGCGCGGGCGCGCCGGACACGGCTCCAAGGTCAACCGGGACAACGCGGTGACCCGGCTGGCCGCGGCCGTCGCCCGCATCGGCGAGCACCCATGGCCGCTCCGGCTCACCCCCACCGTCCGCGCCGCCCTCACCGAACTCGCCGCGCTGTACGGCATCGAGACCGATCTGCGCGACGTGGACGGCCTGTTGGAGAAGCTCGGCCCGGCCGCCGCCCTCGTCGAGGCCACCGTGCGCAACAGCGCCAACCCGACCATGCTGGACGCCGGTTACAAAATCAACGTGATCCCCGGGGAGGCCGTCGCGTTCGTCGACGGCCGGTATCTCGCGGGCGCCGAGGACGAGTTCCGCGCGACCCTCGACGAACTCACCGGCCCGGACGTCGACTGGGAGTTCCACCACCGCGAAGTCGCCCTCCAGGCACCGGTCGACGCGCCGCTCTTCGCCCGGATGCGCGCCGCCGTCGAGGAGTTCGCGCCCGAGGGGCACGTGGTGCCGTACTGCATGTCCGGCGGCACGGACGCCAAGCAGTTCTCGCGGCTCGGCATCACCGGCTACGGCTTCGCGCCGCTGAAGCTCCCGCAGGGCTTCGACCACCAGGCCCTCTTCCACGGGGTCGACGAACGGGTCCCGGTCGAGGCGCTGCACTTCGGCGTCGGCGTCCTCGACCGGTTCCTGCGGACGGCCTAGGCGAGCGGGGGAGAACGTGCAGGTCCTGCCCTACGGCTCCTGGCCCTCGCCCATCGACGCGACCCTCGCGGCCACCCACGACGGACGTCCCGAGTACGTCGGTTTCGTCGGCGACGAGGTGTGGTGGACGGCGCCCCGGCCGACCGAGAACGGCCGCCGCACCCTCGTCCGGCGACGCGCGGACGGCACGGAGGAGTCCGTCCTGCCCGCGCCCTGGAACGTCCGCAGCCGGGTCGTCGAGTACGGCGGACAACCCTGGGCCGGCGCCGTGCGTGAGGGCCGACTCCTCGTGGTGTTCGTGAACTTCGCCGACCAGCGGCTGTACGCGTACCAGCCCGGCCCCGGCGCCGAGCCGCGCCCGCTCACTCCCGTGTCCGTCGTGGGCGGCGGACTGCGCTGGGCGGAGCCGCAGTTGCTGCTCGACCGGGGTGAAGTCTGGTGCGTGCTGGAGGAGTTCACGGGCGAGCGCCCCACCGACGTCCGCCGCGTCCTGGCCGCCGTACCGCTGGACGGGTCGGCCGCCGAGGACGAGGACGCTGTACGCGAACTCACCGACGACCGGCGCCGGTTCGTCACCGGGGCCCGCCTCTCGCCCGACGGCCGCCGGGCCGCCTGGCTGGCCTGGGACCATCCGCGGATGCCGTGGGAGGGGACGGATGTGGTCGTCGCGGACGTCACGCCAAACGGAACCCTGGTCGGAGCCCGAGTGGTGGCCGGCGGGCCGCAGGAGTCGATCGCGCAGGTCGACTGGTCGGGGTCGGCGGACGGCTGTCTCCTGTATGTGAGCGACCGCAGTGGCTGGTGGAACCTGTACCGCGACCACGAACCGGTCTGTGCGCGCGAGGAGGAGTTCGGCGGGGCACTGTGGAAGCTCGGACACCGCTGGTTCGCGCCGTTGGACAGCGGGCTCGTGGCCGTGGTGCACGGCCGGGGGGCCACCGCGCTCGGGATCCTCGATCCGCAGACGGGGGAGCTCATCGACGCGGCGGGGCCGTGGACGGAGTTCGCCTCGACCCTCGCCGTGCAGGGCGACCACGTCGTCGCCGTCGCGGCCAGTCCGCGCAGCGCGTACGAGGTGGTGGAGCTGGACGCCCGGACCGGCCGGGCCCGGGTGATCGGCGCCGCGCACGACGACGCGGTGGACCCGGCCCACTACCCCGAGCCCCGGATCCGCACCTTCAGCGGGCCCGACGGCCGTGACGTCCACGCGCACGTCTATCCGCCGCACCACCCCGGGCTCGTGGCCCCCGGCCACGAACTGCCGCCGTACGTCGTCTGGGCCCACGGCGGGCCCACCGATCGCGCGCCGCTCGTGCTGGACCTGGAGATCGCCTACTTCACCTCGCGGGGCATCGGGGTCGCCGAGGTCGACTACGGGGGGTCGACCGGGTACGGGCGGGCCTACCGGGAGCGGCTGCGCGAGCAGTGGGGCGTGGTCGACGTCGAGGACTGCGCGGCCGTCGCGCTGGCCCTGGCCGACGAGGGCACCGCCGACCGCGACCGGCTGGCGATCCGCGGCGGCAGCGCCGGCGGCTGGACCGCCGCCGCCTCGCTGGCCGCCACCGACGTCTACGCCTGCGGCACGATTCTCTACCCCGTGCTGGACCTGGTGGGCTGGGCGACGGGGGAGACCCACGACTTCGAGTCGCACTACCTGGACGGTCTCGTCGGACCCCTCGCCGAGGTTCCCGCCCGGTACGCGCAGCGCTCGCCCGTCGAGCACGCCGACCGGATCACCGTGCCGTTCCTGCTGTTGCAGGGCCTGGACGACGTGATCTGCCCGCCCGCCCAGTGCGAGCGGTTCCTGGCCCGGCTGGCGGGGCGGCCGGCGCCGCACGCGTACCTCGCGTTCGAGGGGGAGGGGCACGGGTTCCGGAAGGCGGCGACGATGGTGCGCGCCCTGGAGGCCGAGCTCTCGCTGTACGCTCAGGTGTTCGGGCTGCGTCCGCCCGGTGTCCCGAGGTTGGAGCTCGTGCAGTGAAGGAACTCGTGCGGCCGTCCCGGCTCGCCGCGGGCGCCCGGGTCGCGATCGTCGCGCCCAGCGGACCCGTGGCGGAGGAGCGGCTCCAGGCCGGTCTCGACCTGCTGCGCGGCTGGGACCTCGACCCGGTGGTCGCCCCTCATGTGCTGGAGCGGCACGACCGGCTGCCCTACCTCGCGGGCGCCGACGCCGACCGGGCCGCCGATTTGCAGCGGGCCTGGTGCGACCCGGCCGTCGACGCCGTGCTGTGCGCACGCGGCGGCTACGGCGCCCAGCGCGTCGTCGACCTGCTCGACTGGGACGCGATGCGGGCGGCCGGCCCGAAGGTGTTCGTCGGCTTCAGCGACGCCACCACCCTGCACGAGGCCTTCGCCGTCCGCCTGGGCCTGGTCACGCTGTACGGGCCGGTGGCCGCGGGCGTCGACTTCATCAAGAACGCCCGGGCCCAGGACCACCTCAGGGCCACCCTGTTCGCCCCGGAGACCGTCCGCACGCTCGCCTCCACCGGTACGGCCCTCGCCCCGGGCCGGGCGCGGGGCGTCACCATGGGCGGCTGTCTGGCGCTGCTGGCCACCGGCCACGGCACCCCGCACACCCACGCCGGCGCCCGCGGCGGACTGCTGCTGATCGAGGACGTGGGGGAGTCGCCGTACGCGGTGGACCGGGCCCTCACCCAACTCCTGCGCACCGGCTGGCTGGACGGCGTCGCGGGCATCGCGCTCGGCTCCTGGGACCGGTGCGGCCCGTACGAGAAGCTGCGGCCGGTCCTCGCCGACCGGCTGGGCGGCCTCGGCGTCCCCGTGGTCGAGGAGCTCGGCTTCGGGCACTGCGAGGGAGCGGTGACCGTGCCCTTCGGCGTGGGCGCCGCACTCGACGCGGACGCGGGCGCCCTCACCCTCGACGCCCCCGCCCTGCGCTGACCTCCCGCCCTGCGCCGTGGCGCGCGGGCACGCCTCACCCGGAGGGCACGTCTCACCGTGCGTGACGGCGGCTTCGGGCTCACCCTGGTGACATGAGCCCGAAGACCTCGAAGACGTCGAAGAGCTCCGCGACCTCCGAGCGCGACGTGCGGAGCGGCCGCGTGGCCGGGGCGCTGACGCCCGCCCGGATCGCCGTCCTGGTGCTCGCCGTCCTCGCCCTGATCTTCATCTTCGAGAACACCCGCGCCACGAAGATCCGGCTGCTGATCCCCGAGGTGACGATGCCGCTGTGGGCGGCCCTGCTCGCCACGGGGATCGTCGGCGCGCTGTGCGGGGCGTACTTCGCGTATTCCAGGACCCGGCGGAGGTGACCGGCGTCGTACGCTGACCCGATGCCGCACACCGCATCCCGCTACCTCGCCGAGGGCCCCCGCACCGGTATACGCCACTTCACCTACGCGGACGGGCCGGAGTTCACCGCCCGGGCGCGGGAGAGCAAGGACCTGCACCGTCCGTGGCTGTTCCCGCCGGCCACCGCCGACGCCTACACCGCCTACGCGGGCCGGCTGATAGAGGATCCGTCGAAGGCCGGCTTCCTCGTCTGCACCCGGGAGGACGGGGCCGTCGCCGGGTTCGTGAACATCAACAACATCGTCGAGGGCGGCTTCCAGTGCGGTGCGCTGGGCTACGGCGTCTTCGCGCACGCGGCCGGGCGCGGGCTGATGCGCGAGGCGCTCGGCCTCGTCGTGAGGTACGCCTTCGGGCCGTTGCGGCTGCACCGGCTGGAGATCAACGTGCAGCCCGGGAACGCCGCGTCGATCGCCCTGGCCCGGGCCTGTGGCTTCCGGCTGGAGGGCTTCTCCCCGAAGATGATCTACATCGACGGGGAGTGGCGCGACCACGAGCGTTGGGCGATCACCGCGGAGACGATCGCTGCGGAGGCGGGCCCTGCGGGGACGGTCAACGGCGGGACGCAGGCTTGAAGTTGATCTTCATGGTGTCGAGGTCCGTGACCGTCGACCTCAAGCCGGCGAAGCCGTAGCCGAGCTCCCGCAGCGTCGTCTCGGCGCGCTCCTCGGCGAGCGCGCCCGCCATCTCCTCGCCGTCCGCCGCGTCCGACACCAGCACGTACCGCATCGAGAAGTGCTTCAGCGGCGACGACTCGTACGACAGGGCGCCCTCCTCGGTGAACCGCATGCTCGTCAGCCCGTGGTCGGCGGCCTCGGCGAGCAGCCGGGTACGGGCCGCCTCGGTGAGACCGTCCCACGTGCCGCGGACGATCACCCGATAGGTGTGCTGCTCACTCACTGTCGCTCACTCACTGTCGGTTGGGCGCGCACCGTCGGTCCTGCGCGGGGGTCGTCGAAACGCCCGACTCTACGTCCGGGAAACGGCGCCGCCCACGGATTTTCCGCCCGACCTAGTGCCCGCGCCGGTCCGCGTACTCGTACACCGCGCCGTCGGGGTGCCGGACGATCAGGTTGCGGCCCACCGGCGTCGGCACCGGGCCGGCCAGGACGTCCGCGCCCAGCTCGGTGAGGGTCTTGTGCACCTCGTCGACGTCCGTGACGGCGATCGTCGCGGCCACCTTGCGCAGCACCTCCAGCTCGGCCGGGGGTCCGCTCATCAGCAGGAAGCAGCCGACGGCGGCCACCTGCACCCCGCCCCGCTCGAAGCGGAGCGCGTCGGCGCCCGCCAGCCGCTCGTAGAAGGAGACCGCGGCCTCCAGGTCGTCGACACAGACACGCAGCGTTGCTCCCAGAATGTCCATGCGGACGAGCCTAGTTGGGACGGCCGCGGCCGGGTGATCCCTTCACCCGATCCTCTCCGCGTCCCCTCGCCGCTGCCCGCCGCGGTGCGCCGGCCCGTGGCGTTACGCCTCGGTGACGGCGGGTACCCGGCGGCCATGGAGCGCATCGATCACCTGGAGCATCTGGACAAGCATCTGGTCGACGAACTGGCGCAGGTGGCGCGCGAGACGATCCGCGACGAACTGCGCGAGCAGACCCGCAAGCAGCGCCGCAAGGCCACGCTGTACGCCGCGTCCGGCGCCGTCGCCCTCTACGCGGGCGCGGCCGTCGCACTCGCGATCGGCCTGGCCCTCGACGTGGGCCTGCCGGGCTGGGCCGCGGCGCTGATCACCGCCGCGATCCTCGGCGTCGCGGCGTACCTGCTGCGGGGCGCCGCCCAGCCCCACACGCCGCGGCCCAGGAGCCACGGGCGGGTCATCGGCGGCACGCCGCCGGCCGGGCCGCCCGGCGGTACCGGCACGGCGTACCCGCCGATGCCGCCGACCGCGCCCGGCGCCGGTGTGCCGGAACCGGGCGAGGCGCCGCGCCTGGACGACATCGACCCCGAGAACCCGCACCACCGGGGGTGACACACGGTGAGCATCCGCCGAGGAGCCGGCAGGGCCGTCGTGGTGACCGGGGCCAGCGGGGGCGTGGGCCGGGCCACGGCCGTGGCCTTCGCCGCCCGCGGCGACCGGGTCGCCCTCCTGGCCCGGGGCCGCGAGGGCCTCGCCGCCGCGGCGGAGGACGTGCGGCGCGCCGGCGGTGAGGCGCTCGTCGTGAGCGTCGACACGGCCGACGCCAAGGCCGTCGAGGACGCCGCGCAGCAGGTCGTCGACGTCTTCGGCGGCATCGACGTCTGGGTCAACAACGCCTTCGCCGGCGTCTTCGCGCCGTTCACCGAGATCACCCCGGACGAGTTCCGCCGGGTCACCGAAGTGACCTATCTGGGCTATGTGTTCGGCACCCGCGCGGCCCTGCGGCACATGCTGCGGCGGGGCCGCGGCACGATCGTGCAGGTCGGCTCGGCGCTCGCGTACCGCGGGGTGCCGCTGCAGTCGGCGTACTGCGGGGCCAAGCACGCGATCCAGGGGTTCAACGAGTCGCTGCGGTGCGAGCTGCTGCATGCGGGCAGCAGGATCCGCACGACGATGGTGCAGCTGCCCGCGATGAACACACCGCAGTTCGAGTGGGTCCTGAACCGGATGCCCGGGCGGGCCCGGCCGGTGGCGCCGGTGTACCAGCCCGAGGTCGCCGCGCGAGCGATCGTGCACGCGGCCGGGCACGGCAGGCGGCGCGAGTACTGGGTGGGCGGGTCCACGGCGGCGACCCTGATCGCCAACGCCGTCGCACCGGCGCTGTTGGACCGGTATCTGGCGCGGACCGGCTTCGACGCCCAGCAGGACGCCGGCGACCACGCAGGCATGGGGAACCTGTGGGCCCCCGCGGACGGGCCGCACGGGCACGACTTCGGGCCGCACGGGCGTTTCGACGGGGAAGCGGCCGACCGCAGCGCGCAGGAGTGGGTCTCGCGCAACCGGGGGCGGATGGGGAAGGGCCTGCTGGCCGGCGCGCTGGGCGCCTCCGTCGGCGCTGTCGGGGTCGGCCTGCGCCGACGAGGCCGGAGCTGAGGCCCAGCCGCAGCCGCAGCCGCAGCCGCAGCTATAGGCATAGCCATGGCCGTAGCCGTGCAGGACCGCCCGGGCGGGACACCGGCGCACGTTTGGCCGCCACAGCCAGGGGGACGCGGAAACCCTCGTACGACAACCGTCCGCACCACCGTCCGAACACCGCCGGAGGCGAACCGTGAGCCGACCCCGCATCGTGATCGTCGGAGCAGGCTTCGCCGGATACCGGGCGGCCCGCACGCTGGCCCGGGCGGCCCGGGGACGGGCCGACATCACCCTGCTCAACCCGACCGACTACTTCCTGTACGTGCCGCTGCTGCCCCAGGTGGCGGCGGGCATCCTCGAACCGCGCCGGGTCACCGTGTCGCTGTCCGGCACCCTGCGCGACGTACGGCTCGTGCTGGGCGAGGCCGACCGCATCGACCTCGACGCGCGCACCGTCCACTACACCGACCCCGAGGGCGACACGGGCGCGCTCGGTTACGACCGGCTCGTGCTCGCCGCGGGCAGCGTCAACAAGCTGCTGCCCATCCCCGGGGTCGCCGAGCACGCGCACGGCTTCCGCGGTCTGCCCGAGGCGCTCTATCTGCGCGATCACCTCACCCGGCAGGTGGAGTTGGCCGCCTCCGGCGACAACGCGGCCGACTTCGTGGCGCGTTGCACGTTCGTCGTGGTCGGGGCGGGCTACACGGGCACCGAAGTCGCCGCACAGGGACAGCGGTTGACCGACGCGCTGGTGCGAGACCACCCCCTGCGCACGGGCCTGCGGCCGCGCTGGCTGCTTCTCGACGTCGCCGAGCGCGTCCTGCCCGAACTGGACGAACGGCTCTCGCGCACCGCCGACCGGGTGCTGCGCGAACGGGGCGTCGAGGTGCGCATGGGGACCTCCGTGAAGGAGGCCACGGGCGAGGGAGTCCTGCTGACCGACGGCGAGTTCGTCGACACCCGCACCCTGGTGTGGTGCGTGGGCGTACGGCCGGATCCGCTCGCGGAGTCGCTCGGACTGCCCCTGGAGCGGGGGCGGCTGCTCGTCGAGCCGACCCTGCAGGCGCCGGGCCGGCCCGAGGTGTTCGCCTGCGGTGACGCGGCCGCGGTACCCGATCTGGAGCGGCCCGGGGAGTACGCGCCGATGACCGCGCAGCACGCGTGGCGGCAGGGCAAGGTGGCCGGACAGAACGTCGCCGCCTCGTTCGGCGGCGGGGGCGGTCTGCGACCGTACCGGCACAAGGATCTGGGGTTCGTCGTAGACCTGGGCGGGGTGCAGGCGGCCGCGAATCCGCTCGGCGTCCATCTGTCCGGTCCCGCGGCCGGGGCGGTCGCCCGCGGCTACCATCTCGCCGCGATGCCCGGCAACCGCGTCCGCGTGGCCGCCGACTGGCTGCTGGACGCCGTACTCCCGCGCCAGTCCGTCCAGTTGGGCCTCGTACGGTCCTGGTCGGTACCGCTGGACACGGCGTCGCCCGAGCTGGCACGGGTACCGGGCGCCGCCGGGCGGGAAACGGTTTCCGGCCCCGGCGCGGCCGTCCCCGAGGACGCGACCGACGAACCCGATACCGAGACCGACCATCAGACGATCACGTCGCCGACGCCCGAGGTGGCGAAGGAGGGGTCCGACCCCGAGATCGCCGGTGCGGCCCCGGGCGCGGGGCCCGACTCCGAGCCCGACGACCACCAGACGATCACCTCCCCGACCCCCGAGGTGGCCAAGGACGACTCCGCAGCCGAGGCGGAGGGGAGCCGGCCCGGCGCCGAACCCGCCAGGAACCAGCCGGGACCCGAGCCGGCCAAGAACCAGCCCGGGCCGGAGCCGGCCAAGAACCAGCCCGGGCCGGAGCCGGCCAAGAACCAGCCCGGGCCGGAGCCGGCGAAGAACCAGCCCGGGCCGGAGCCGGCGAAGAACCAGCCCGGGCCGGAGCCCGCGAAGAACCAGCCCGGGCCGGAGCCCGCGAAGAACCAGCCCGGGCCGGAGCCCGCGAAGAACCAGCCCGCGCCGGAGCCGGCGAAGAACCAGCCGGGGCACGCGCCCGCCAGAGGGCATCCGGCGCCCGGGCCCGTCAAGCGCGGTGACGTCCGCGAGGATCGCGTAGAAGGAGACCAGTAGCCCGATGGACACCGCCGAACTCACCGAACTCGGACAGCAGTTGAGGGTGGACAGTGTGCGTGCCTCCGCGGCCGCGGGGTCCGGGCACCCGACGTCCTCGATGTCGGCCGCGGACCTGATGGCCGTACTGCTCGCCCACCATCTCCGCTACGACTTCGACCGCCCCGCTCACCCGGGCAACGACCGCTTCGTCCTCTCCAAGGGCCATGCCTCCCCGTTGCTGTACTCCGCCTACAAGGCCGCCGGGGCCGTCGACGACGAGGAACTCCTCACCTTCCGCAAGCTCGGCAGCCGGCTCGAAGGGCACCCCACCCCACAGCGGCTGCCCTGGGTCGAGACGGCCACCGGATCGCTCGGTCAGGGGCTTCCGGTGGGCGTCGGCATCGCGCTGGCCGGGAAACGGCTGGAGCGGGACGGTCACCGCGTGTGGGTGCTGTGCGGGGACAGCGAGCTCGCCGAGGGCTCGGTGTGGGAGGCCGCCGAGCACGCGGGCCACGAACACCTCGACAACCTCACGGCGATCGTGGACGTCAACCGCCTCGGCCAGCGCGGCCCCACCCGGCACGGCCACCACCTCGACGCCTACGCCCGCCGCTTCCAGGCCTTCGGCTGGCACACGGTCGAGATCGACGGGCACGACGTGGACGCGATCGACCGCGCGTACGGCGAGGCGGTCTCCACCAAGGGCCAGCCCACCGCGATCCTCGCCCGCACCCTCAAGGGCAAGGGCGTCGAGTCCGTCCAGGACCGCGAGGGCCTGCACGGAAAGCCGCTGCCCGACGCCGACGAGGCGATCGAGGAGCTGGGCGGCGTCCGCGACCTGCGCGTTCAGGTGCACGCACCGGCCGAGGCGCGCATGCTGCACTCCGTGCCCACCGGGCACCTCGACCTGCCCAGGTGGGAGAAGGGCGAGGAGGCGGCCACCCGGGACGCCTACGGGCAGGCCCTCGCCGCCCTCGGCGCCGCCCGCGAGGACGTCGTCGCCCTCGACGGCGAGGTGAGCGACTCGACCCGCGCCGAGGCATTCGCCAAGGAGCATCCCGACCGCTTCTTCGAGTGCTACATCGCCGAACAGCAGCTCGTCGCCGCCGCGGTAGGCCTGGCGACGCGCGGCTGGGTGCCGTACGCGTCCACGTTCGCGGCCTTCCTGACCCGGGCGTACGACTTCGTCCGCATGGCCTCGATCAGCGGAGCCGGCATCAACCTGGTCGGCTCGCACGCCGGGGTCTCCATCGGGCAGGACGGGCCCTCGCAGATGGGCCTGGAGGACCTGGCGATGTTCCGGGCCGTGCACGGCTCGACCGTGCTGTATCCCTGCGACCCCAACCAGACCGCCCGGCTCGTCACCGCCATGGCCGGCCTGGACGGCGTCCGCTATCTGCGCACCTCGCGCGGCGCCGGACCGGTGCTCTACGGGCCCGACGAGGAGTTCCCCGTCGGCGGCAGCAAGGTGCTGCGCTCCTCCGAAGGGGACCGCATGACGATCGTCGCGGCCGGCGTCACCGTGCACGAGGCGCTGCAGGCCGCCGACGCGCTCGCCGGCGAGGGCATCGCCGTCCGCGTCGTCGACCTGTACTCGGTCAAGCCCGTCGACCGGGCCACGCTGCGGCGTGCCGCCGAGGAGACCGGGCTGCTGCTGAGCGTGGAAGACCACCATGAGCAGGGCGGCCTCGGGGACGCCGTCCTCGACGCCTTCCTCGACGGGCGGCCGATGCCCCGGCTGGTGCGCCTCGCCGTGCGGACGATGCCCGGTTCGGCGAGCCCGGCCGAGCAGCTGCACGCCGCGGGCATCGACGCCGAGTCGATCGCCGCGTCCGCCCGGCTGCTGGTGGAGCAGGCGATCGCGCCATGAGCAGGGGCGCAGGCGGCGGCGCCGGCGGCGAGGTGCGCACGGTGCGCGCCGGCCGCCGTACCGTCGAGGTGCACCGGCCGGACAAGGTGCTCTTCCCGGCCGGCGAGGACGGCAAGGAGTACACGAAGGGCGACCTCGTCGCGTACTACCGGTCGGTCGCCGCGTTCATGCTGCCGCAGCTGCGCGGCCGCCCGCTGATGCTGGAACGGCATCCGGACGGGATCGACGGCCCCCGCTTCATGCAGAAGAACACCCCCGCGCACTATCCGGAGTGGATCACACGGGTCGAGGTGGCCAAGGAGGACGGCACGGTGTGCCACACCGTCTGTGACGACTCCGCCACCCTCGCCTTCCTCGCCGACCAGGCCTGCCTCACCCTGCACCGCTGGCTGTCGAGGGCCGGTCGGGTCGACCGCCCGGACCTGATGATCTTCGACCTCGACCCGGCCGACGGCGCCCCCTTCGCCGCCGTCCGCGAGGCCGCCGGATGGCTGGGCGAGCTGCTCGGCGAGCTGCGGCTGCCCTCCGCCCTGATGACGACCGGCTCGCGCGGACTGCACGTCGTCGTCCCCCTCGACGGCTCCGGCCGCTCCGACGGCTCCGACGGCTCCGGCTTCGACGAGGTGCGCGGCCTCGCCCGGGACGCCGCCGAGCTGCTCGTCGCCGAACACCCCGACCGGCTGACCACGGCCGCCCGCATCAAGGACCGCGGCGACCGCCTCTACCTGGACGTACAACGCAACGCCTACGCCCAGACCGCCGTAGCCCCCTTCACGGTGCGGGCCCGGCCCGGAGCGCCGGTCGCCACGCCGATCACCTGGGAGCAGCTCGCCGATCCGGAGCTCGGCCCGCGCCGCTGGACCATCGCCGACGCCGTCGAGCAGGCCCGCACCCGGCCCTGGTCCCAGATGCCGGGCCGCGGGCGCGCCCTCGGCCCGGCCCGGCGCCGGCTCGCCGCACTTCGCGGCTCGTGAAGGTTTGGCCAAGAGCCTTCAGGCCACCCGGAGGAAGAGGTGGCCATGGTGAACACAAAAAGCACGGAAAAGTCACGAGCTTCACGTGAATCCCAGGATCCACGGAGCGCAGAAGGCGAGGGCGGCAGCGTGACGGACGACCGACCCAGCCCCATGGAGGTGCTGCGCCAGGCGCGCGCCCAGCTCGCGGAACTGACCGGCATGGCCGCCGAAAGCGTCTCGTCCTTCGAGCAGACGGAGGACGGCTGGTCCCTGGAGATCGAGGTCCTGGAACTCGCCCGCGTGCCCGACACGATGAGCCTGATGGCGAGCTACCAGGTCGACCTCGATCCGGAGGGACAGCTCACCGGCTATCGGCGCGTCCGCCGTTACGAACGCGGGCGAGCCGACGCACACCGGCCGGGCGGCCGCTAGGCCCGCCGGCCCGTTCCCTTCCGAGACGACCATCCAATCCGAGACAAGGAGGCGCGGTCGACATGACCGTTGTCCCGGCACAACAGACCGGCGGCGGAGGCGGCTCCAGCGGCCTTTACGACGTGCTGGAGCTCGTCCTAGACAGGGGTCTCGTCATCGACGCGTTCGTACGGGTCTCCCTGGTCGGCATCGAGATCCTCAAGATCGACGTACGAGTCGTCGTGGCCAGCGTCGACACGTATCTCCGCTTCGCCGAGGCCTGCAACCGGCTCGACCTGGAGGCGGGGCCGCGCAAGAGCCCGGGCCTGCCGGACATGGTCGGCGAGATCACCGAGTCCGGCGCACGCGGCAAGTCCAAGGGCGCGCTGGCCGGCGCCGCGGAGACCGTCTCCGACGCCTTCAAGCAGGCCCGTGACGAGAGCTCCTCGGGGGAGCGCGAGCGGGAGCCCAGGCCGCGTCCGCGTAAGAGCACCGCTTCGCGCCGGAAGGAGGAAGAGGAGTGAGTACGTACGTCTACGGCATCGTGGCGAGCTCGCACCCGGCCCTCCCCGACGGACTGGCCGGCGTCGGCGACCCGCAGCTGCCGGTGCGCGTGCTGAAGGAGGGCGAGCTGGCGGCCGTCGTCAGCGACGCCCCCGAAGGGCTGCGCCCCAAGCGCAGGGAGCTGCTCGCCCACCAGAACGTGCTCGCCGAGACCGGCGCGGCCGGCTGTGTGCTGCCCATGCGGTTCGGCAGCGTGGCGCCCGACGACAGCTCCGTCACCGGGGTCCTCGCCGAGCGCGCCGAGCACTACGTCGAGCGGCTGGACGCCCTCGACGGCAGGGTCGAGTACAACGTCAAGGCCTCGCACGTCGAGGAGGCCGTCCTGCACCAGGTGATGGCCGACAGCCCCGAGCTGCGCGCGCTCGCCGAGGCCAACCGGCAGTCGGGCGGCGGCAGTTACGAGCAGCGGCTGCAGCTCGGCGAGATGGTGGCCGCCGCGGTCAAAGCCAAGGAGGCCGAGGACGCGGCCGACGTGCAGCAGAGCCTCACGCCGCTGGCCGCGGCCACCGCCGTGGGCCCCGAGTCCACGGGCTGGCTGGTCAACGTCTCGTTCCTGGTGGACCGGGACTCGGCGGCCGGCTTCCTGGAGGCCGCGGAGGAGTTGCGCAAGGGCCGTCCGCACCTCGAAGTGCGGGTCAACGGGCCGCTGCCGCCGTACAGCTTCGTCGATCCCGGTCCGGCGGATCCGGCCGTACCGGCGGACGCCGCCACGGAGTAGGTGCGTGATGGGACTCATCTCAGAGGTGCTTTTGCTGCCGTTCGCCCCCGTGCGCGGCAGCGGCTGGGTGATCAGACAGGTCCTCCAGGAAGCCGAGCGGATCTACTACGACCCGGCCACGGTTCGGACCGAACTCGCCCGGTTGGAGGAGCGGTTGGAGGCCGGCGAGATCACCGAGGAGGAGTTCGACCAGCAGGAGGACGAGCTTCTCGACCGGCTGGAGATCGCGACGCGCAGGAGCGCGGGAACGGACGACGGGTGGGCAGGATGAACCGAGTGGGAATGGGCCTCGCGGTCGGGGCCGGGTACGTCCTCGGACGTACCAAGAAGATGAAGCTGGCCTTCGCCGTGGGCTCGCTGGTGGCCGGCAAGAAACTGAACCTGACGCCGCGCGCGCTCGCCGACCTGGCCTCCCGGCAACTGCGGGACAACCCGCAGTTCAAGGAGATCGGGGACCAGCTGCGCGAGGACCTGCGCGGCGTCGGCAAGGCGGCCTCCGGGGCCATGGTCGAGCGGCAGATGGAGGCCCTCTCCGATCGCCTGCACGGTCGCACCGCCGAGGTGCGCGACCAGCTCGCGGGCGTCCTGCCCGGCGGGTCTCAGGACGAGCAGGAGACAGAGGAGGACGAGGAGTACGACGACAACGAGGAGCCGCGGGACTCCGAGGACTCCGAGGACGCTCAGGACTCCGAGGACGCTCAGGACTCCGAGGACGCTCAGGACTCCGAGGACGCTCAGGACTCCGAGGACGCTCAGGACTCCCAGGACTCGGACTCCGAGGAGGAAGACGACGCGGAGGACGAGGCGGAGGGCCGGGCCGACGAGGCGCCGCCGAGGAAGCGGGCGGCGAAGAAGGCGCCGGCGAAGAAGACGGCCCGCAACGCCCCCGCGAAGAAGGCTCCCGCGAAGAAGACGGCCGCCCGGAAGTCTCCGGCTCGCAAGACGGCCGCGAAGAAGACCGCGTCGGCCGGGAAGCCGGCGGCGAGGACCGCGTCCAGGAGCTCTTCGGGACGCGCCTCGGCGTCCGCCTCCCGGACCCGGCGGCCGAAGGGAGGCGATGACCGATGACCGAGACCCTGGGATCCGCCAAGTCCGCGACGTCCGCGGTCGCCGGAGCCGGCAAGGCGGCCGGCGGCAGCCCCTTGTCCGACGTGGCCCACAGCGAGGCCGCCGACCGGCTCAAGGAAGAGGTGCAGGAATACCTCGCCGCCCAGGCCCAACGCGTGCTGGTCGGCGTCGGACACAAGCTCGGCGAGACCACGAGCAAGCTCAACGACATCGCCGAGGGCAACAGCCCCGGCTTCGCGAAGCTCGCCCTCGACGGCGGTCGCAAGATGGCGGAGGGCAAGGGGCCGCTGCGCTCCGCGCTGGAGCTCGGCGCCTCGCGGGCCAAGGACAAGGTGACCGGCGCCCTGAAGAGCCTCGGCGGCGGCAAGCGCAAGAAGAGCGCGGGCAAGAAGCCGACCGTGATCATGGAGACGATCGACGTCGGCGTGCCGCTGCGCACCGCCTACGACCAGTGGACGCAGTACCAGGACTTCAGCACCTTCGCCAAGGGCGTCAAGAGCGCGAACCGCGCCGACGACACCACCAGCGACTGGCAGGCGAAGGTCTTCTGGTCCAACCGGAGCTGGAAGGCGAAGACCACCGAACAGGTGCCGGACGACCGGATCGCCTGGACGTCGGAGGGCGCCAAGGGCACGACGAAGGGCGTCGTCTCCTTCCACGAGCTCGCCCCGAACCTCACCCGGATCCTGCTCGTCATCGAGTACTACCCCACGGGTCTGTTCGAGAAGACCGGCAACATCTGGCGTGCCCAGGGCCGTCGCGCCCGACTCGACCTGAAGAACTTCGCCCGCTTCATCACCATCAAGGGGGAGGCTCAGGACAGCTGGCGCGGCGAGATCCGCGACGGCGAGGTCGTCACCTCCCACGAGGACGCGGTCGCCGAGGAAGGCGACCGGGAGGACGATGAGGAGTACGAGGAGGACGCCCCGTACGCCGAGGACGAGAGCGACGAGGCCGACGACGAGGAGTACGACGAGGACGAGGAGTCCGCGCAGGACGAGGGCGGCGGGCCGCAGGAGGCCGAGGACGAGTACGAGGAGTACGACGAGGAGGAGCCCGAGGACGAGGAGCAGTACGACGAGGGCAGGAGCCGGCGATGAGCATGCCGAGCCGGCTGCCGGAGCCGTACGGTCAGGGCGGCGGGGCCAACCTCGCCGACATCCTGGAACGGGTGCTCGACAAGGGCATCGTGATCGCCGGCGACATCCGGATCAACCTGCTCGACATCGAGCTGCTCACCGTGAAGCTCCGCCTCATCGTCGCCTCCGTCGACAAGGCGAAGGAGATGGGCATCGACTGGTGGGAGGACGACCCGGCCCTGTCCTCCGGGGCCCGGCGCAAGGAACTCGCGCGGGAGAACGCCGAGTTGCGGGAGCGCCTGGCGCGACTGGAGGAACTGGAGGAACTGGAGCCGGGCCGCTCCCGCAAGGACGCGCCGCAGAGCGCCCGTAGGAACGTCCGAGAGGAGTCCCCGTGACCGGACTGCGCTATGTGTACGCCGTCTGCCGTCCCCTCGGCGCGCCGCTCCAGGCCGATCTGCCGGGCGTGGCGGGCGATCCGCCCAGACTGCTCACCCACCACGGTCTGATCGCCGTGGTCAGCCATGTGCCGGAGCGGGACTTCGCCGAGGAGCCGCTCCGTCGCCATCTGGAGGACCTGGACTGGCTCACCGAGACCGCCCGCGCCCACCAGCAGGTGATCGACGCCCTCACCGCCGTCACCACGCCGCTGCCGCTCCGGCTCGCCACCGTCTTCCGGGACGACAGCGGCGTCCGCGTGATGATGGAGGAGCGCGAGGACGACTTCCGGCGCACCCTGGAGCGGCTCGCGGGACGGGTCGAGTGGGGTGTGAAGGTGTACGTCGAGCCGGAGGCGCAGGAGGCCGAGCCCGCGCCGGCCAAGCCTGCCTCGGGCCGCGACTACCTGATGCAGCGGCGTACGAGGGCCCGGGCCCATGAGGACACCTGGCAGCGTGCCGAGCGATTCGCCGGACGTCTGCACTCGACCCTGTCCGCGCACGCCGACGACGCCCGCCTTCATCCGCCGCAGAACCCCGCCCTCTCGAAGCTCTCCGGCCAGAACGTGCTGAACGCCGCCTATCTCGTGCCGCGCGCCGAATCCGAGGAATTCGTGGAAATCGTGGATCGCACCAAGGGCGAGGAATCGGAAATGCGGGTGGAACTCACCGGACCGTGGGCTGCATATTCCTTTGTGGAGCCCGCAGGGAAAGAGGAGCCCGCGGGGAATGAGGAGTCCGCGGGGAATCGGGCGTCCGGCGGGAATGCGGAGTCCGTCGCGGAGTCCGGGGCGGGGCAGCCGGGGGAGGGGGCATGACCGTCGTGGAGCGCCGTGAGGTCGCCCTCGTCGACCTGCTCGACCGGCTGCTGGCCGGCGGGGTCGTCGTCACGGGGGACATCACCCTGCGCATCGCGGACGTCGATCTCGTCCGCATCGACCTGAACGCGCTGATCAGCTCGGTGAACGAACAAGTTCCTTCACCGTGGGGGGAGTTGCTGTGACCGACCGACGCAGGCGTGTCGACCTCGAACCCGACACCGTCGAGCGCGACCTGGTGAAACTCGTCCTGACCGTGGTGGAGTTGCTGCGTCAGCTGATGGAACGGCAGGCGCTGCGCCGCTTCGACACGGGGGATCTGAGCGAGGAGCAGGAGGAGCGCATCGGGCTCACCCTGATGATGCTCGACGACCGCATGGCCGAGCTGCGCGACCGCTACGGACTGCGGCCCGAGGACCTGAATCTGGACCTCGGGCCGCTCGGACCGCTGCTGCCCCGGGAATGACGCTGTGGAGAGCCCCGGGATCAGCTCACCACCTGTACCAACGTCCCCTGCCTCCCGCCGCTGAGGTCCCGCGGAAGAGGAATCCCAGCAGCCAGACGACGAGAACCGCGATTGCGATCCACCACAGCAACTTCACTGCGAATCCGGCACCGAAAAGCAGTAGCACCAGCAGCAGTACCAGCAAGATGGGAACCATAGTGTGAACCTCCTGGATTCCGTGTTTCCCGGAATCCAGAATTTAGACGCCCTTTCGGCACAGAATCTCTCCGTGCAGGACACTGAACCAGCCGTCCTCGTGCTGCCCCCACTCCCGCCAGGCCGCCGAGACGGCGCGCAGTTGCTCCTGCGTGGCGTGTCCGCCCTGGGTGGCGCGCTCCGCGTACGCCGAGGCCACGGTGCGGTCGGCCCACAGGCCGCTCCACCAGGCCCGCTCCTCGGGGGTGCTGAAGGTCCAGGTGGCGGAGGTGGCCGTGAGGTCGGTGAGCCCGGCGGCCAGCGCCCAGGACTTCAGCCGGCGCCCGGCGTCCGGCTCGCCGCCGTTGGACCGCGCCACCCGGCGGTACAGGTCCAGCCAGTCGTCCATGCCGGGCGAGGCCGGGTACCAGGTCATCGCCGCGTAGTCCGAGTCGCGGACCGCGACGTACCCGCCCGGCTTCGTCACCCGCAGCATCTCGCGCAGCGCCTGGACGGGGTCGCCCACGTGCTGGAGCACCTGGTGGGCGTGGACGACGCAGAACGTGTCGTCGGGGTACTCCAGGGCGTGCACGTCGGCGACCGCGAAGTCGAGGTTGGTCAGGCCCCGCTCGTCGGCCGTGGCCCGCGCCTGCTCCAGGATGCCCGGCGCGTGGTCGACGCCGGTGACGTGCCCGTCGGGGACCAGGGCGGCCAGGTCGGCGGTGATGGTGCCCGGCCCGCAGCCGATGTCCAGGATCTTCATGTGCGGCTTCAGCGAACCGAGCAGGTAGGCCGCGGAGTTGGCGGCCGTCCGCCAGGTGTGCGAACGCAGCACCGACTCGTGGTGTCCGTGCGTGTAGACGGCGGTCTCCTGCGCTTTCGGCATGGCTCTACCCCTTCTCGACGGACCGGGACCGAACCGGATCCCCGGTGTCGCCACCGTACGCCGACAACCGCATCGTGAGACTGATTGTTTTGATATACGGACTGACGGTGTGTCAGGAGTGCGGGTCAGGAGGGCGTGTCAGGAGGGCTGGCGAGATGGTGCCGGGCCTTCGGTTCCGAGACGGTGGGGCCGATATCCGGACCCATGGGCTCCGGGTACGCTGAAGCGGCCGCGTCCCGAGCGGGGGCGGCTTCGACCACGGCCTCCACCGGAGGGTCACTGCATGCGACTGCTGCTCGTCCGCCACGGCCAGACGCCCACCAACGTGGACTACCTCCTCGACACCGCCGTCCCCGGCCCCGGCCTCACCGAACTCGGCGAGCGGCAGGCCGCCGCCCTGCCGCAGGCCCTCGCCGACGAGGACATCGAGGCCCTCTACGTCTCCACCCTCGTGCGCACCCGGCTCACGGCCGCCCCGCTGGCCGCCGCGAGCGGCCTCGACGTCCTCGTTCGCGACGGGCTCCGGGAGATCTCCGCGGGCGACCTGGAGATGCTCCCCGGCGACTCCGAGCAGGGCGAGCTCTACATGCGCACGGCGTTCGCCTGGGCGGCCGGAGACCTGGACCTGCGCATGCCGGGCGGGGAGAGCGGCGCCGAGTTCCTCGCCCGGTACGACGCCGTGGTCGCCGAGGCCGCGGCGAGCGGCGCCGGAACCGTCGCCCTGGTCAGCCACGGCGCCGCGATCCGCACCTGGTCCGCCGCCCGCGCCCACAACGTGGACGTCCCCTTCGCCGCGACCCACCGCCTCGCCAACACCGGCACGGTCGTCCTGGAGGGCTCCCCGGCCGACGGCTGGAAGGCCCTGTCCTGGGCGGGTGCGACCGTGGCGCCGGCGGGGGAGGCCGGACCGGCGGGCCAGCCGGTTCAGGACGCCGACGGCTGACCTGGGGGGCGGCGACCTGCGTGCGGACCCGCGCGTCGTCCGGCCTGCGCCGATAACGGTTTGCCGCATCCCGCGGGCGCCCCGCACAATGCCTCACCATGGGACACCTGGAAGCCGCGCACCTCGAGTACTACCTCCCCGACGGGAGGGCGTTGCTCGGCGACGTGTCCTTCCGGGTCGGTGAAGGAGCCGTGGTCGCCCTGGTCGGACCCAACGGCGCCGGCAAGACGACCCTGCTGCGGCTGATCTCGGGGGAGCTGAAACCGCACGGCGGGACCGTCACCGTGTCCGGCGGCCTGGGCGTGATGCGCCAGTTCGTGGGCTCCGTCCGCGACGAGACGACCGTACGCGACCTGCTGGTCTCGGTCGCCCCGCCCCGCATCCAGGAGGTCGCGCAGGCCGTCGACAAGGCCGAGCACGCGATCATGACCGTCGACGACGAGGCCGCCCAGCTCCAGTACGCGCAGGCCCTGGCCGACTGGGCGGAGGTGCGCGGGTACGAGGCCGAGACGCTGTGGGACATGTGCACCACGGCCGCGCTCGGCGTCCCCTATGACAAGGCCCAGTTCCGTCTGGTGCGCACCCTCTCCGGCGGCGAGCAGAAGCGGCTCGTGCTGGAGGCGCTGCTGCGCGGCGCCGACGAGGTGCTGCTCCTCGACGAGCCCGACAACTACCTCGACGTGCCGGGCAAGCGGTGGCTGGAGGAGCGGCTGAAGGAGACCCGTAAGACGGTCCTGTTCGTCTCCCACGACCGCGAACTCCTCTCCCGCGCCGCCGAGAAGATCGTCTCCGTGGAGCCCGGCCCGGCGGGCGCCGACGCCTGGGTGCACGGCGGCGGCTTCGCCACCTACCACGAGGCCCGCCGCGAACGCTTCGCCCGCTTCGAGGAGTTGCGCCGCCGCTGGGACGAGAAGCACGCCCAGCTGAAGAAGCTCGTCCTGAGCCTCCGTCAGGCCGCCTCCATCAGCCATGAGTTGGCCTCCCGCTACCAGGCCGCCCAGACCAGGCTGCGCAAGTTCGAGGAGGCCGGCCCGCCGCCGGAGCCGCCGCGCGAGCAGGACATCACGATGCGCCTCAAGGGCGGCCGTACCGGGGTGAGGGCCGTCACCTGCAAGGGACTTGAGCTCACCGGCCTGATGAAGCCCTTCGACCTGGAGGTGTTCTACGGCGAGCGGGTCGCCGTCCTCGGTTCCAACGGCTCGGGCAAGTCGCACTTCCTGCGCCTGCTGGCCGGCGACACCGTGGCGCACTCGGGGGAGTGGAAGCTCGGCGCGCGCGTGGTGCCCGGGCACTTCGCCCAGACCCACGCCCACCCCGAGCTCCTGGGCCGCACCCTGCTGGACATCCTGTGGAAGGAACACTCCCAGGACCGGGGCGCGGCCATGTCCCGGCTGCGCCGCTACGAGCTGACCCAACAGGCCGAACAGAACTTCGACCGGCTCTCCGGCGGCCAGCAGGCCCGGTTCCAGATCCTGCTGCTCGAACTGGAGGGCGTCACCGCCCTGCTCCTCGACGAGCCGACCGACAACCTCGACCTGGAGTCCGCCGAAGCCCTCCAGGAGGGCCTGGAGGCCTTCGAGGGCACGGTCCTCGCCGTCACCCACGACCGCTGGTTCGCCCGCTCCTTCGACCGCTACCTGGTCTTCGGCAGCGACGGCCGGGTCCGCGAGACACCGGAGCCGGTGTGGGACGAGCGCCGCGTGGAGCGGGCCCGGTAGGCACTACTTCCAGCGCAGCAGTGCGCCGAGTCCGCCCACCGGCGCCTCCTCGGGCGCCTCGGGCGGTACGACGAGCGCGCTCGCGTCCGTGGCGACCGCCGACCGGATCAGCGCGTCGTCCGCCCGTGCGGCCCAGGAGTGCTGCTCGCCGAGCGTCTTCAGCTCCGTACGGCGCACCGCCAGCTGGTCCGGGTCCTCGCCGATCCACACCTCGCGGTGGGCGTCGGGGCCGTCCGGCCGGATCAGCAGCTCGTCGATACGGTGCTCACGGGCCGCCTCGACCAGCGCCGGCACGCCCTCCACCGCCCCGGCGCGCCCCGCCTCGTCCGGGGCGCGGGCCGCGAGGAAGCGTTCCAGTTCGGCCTCGGTGCGCCCCCGCACATGCTCGGCCCGGGCCGTCTCCACGTCCTCGTCCAGCAGCCGGCTGCCGGCGCCGTGGCCCATCTCGGCCACCCGGTCCTGCAGTCGCTGCGGCAGCCGCTCGTGCACGGCCCGCCGTTCCCGGTCGTCCCCGACCAGCACCAGCAGATCGGCGCGGGTCTCCTCCTGGCAGACGCTGAGCGCGTCCGCGATCTCCGCCGCGTTGTGCTCCCAGGTGTTCTCGACCTTGAGCTGGAAGTGCCGCTCGGACCAGTCGGCCGTCGCGGTGCGGTGGAGCGGGTACTGCCGACCGGAGACCGTGTCCACCTTCTCCCGGGCCAACGGGGTGCGCAGCTCGAAGTCCGCGCCCTTGCGGTCGATGTACGCCACGACGCACACCGGGTCCTGGTCGGCCAGCTCCAGCAGGGGCGCGACCCGCGGCAGCGGAGCCCACCGCGCCCAGTCGCCTTGCGGGGGCCGGGCGGCCAGCGCCGGATCGAGGACGACCTCGCCGGCCCGGGCGAACAGGGCCCGCCCGTGGGGCTCGGAGGAGTGGCTCAGCCCCTCGATCGCCTGCTCGACGGCCCGGCACGTGGCGTCGTCGGCGCCCTGCCGCGCCAGCTCACGGGCCATCGCGGCGGCCGTGAGGTGACGTTCGTGAGGCGTGTTCTCCGTGTGACGGGAGGTGTCCACGTACACGGAGGCCCACGGGCCGGAATGTTCGTACAGTGGATGCAGAAACGCGAGATCCATGGCTCCCTCCCGGATGCCGCTCGGGGGTAGTGCTGGCAGTGCTTCCCGGGCGGGTACCCGAACCGCATGGACGAACACGACGAGCGGGGCACCACCATGACCGGAGTCGACCCGGACCGGCTGGACGACCAGCAGCTGATGAAAGAGCTGGAGACGATCCACCGCACGCGCCACGACACCCTGCTGTACGGCTCGAACGACGCCCTGCGCGCCCACAACGACCGCATGGCCCAGCTGGAGGGCGAGTACCTGCGCCGCAACCCACGCCGCTTCGTCTCCCCGGGCCGCACCCGCGAGGGGGCCAGGGAGCGGGCCGCCGGGGCGAACGGGGGCCGGGCGGCCCCGGAGGGCGCCTCGGCGGGCACTCCGGTCGGCAAGTGGGGCCCCGGAACGACAGGCGGCCCCGGCGGGGCCTGAGCCCTCCGGAGCCGCCGCGCAGCTGCTTGCGCCGCCTGCAGACCGCCGCCTGCAGACCGCCGCCTGCAGACCGCCGTCTGCGGACGATCACCGCCGCCCTTGGGCGATCAGTGGCCCACCGGCGGCCGGTTCCAGTGTCGGTGGGCCGCGATCGCGGTCACGAACTCCCGCACGAACTCGGGGCTCGCGGTGCCCGGCGAGGTGTCCGTGACGACGCCCTGGTCCGCCACCACCCGGTGGAACTCGGTGGACAGCCGCAGCCCCTCCAGGTGCAGCCCCGACAGCACGCCCACACCGGAGCCGAGGGCTCCGACCGGCTTGCCGTGCCGGTAGGCGTCCCGTACGAAGCGCATGGCGTCCGGGTCGGCGGTGATCGACGGAGTGCCCGTGGGACCGCCGGGCAGCAGGACGGCGTCGTACAGCACGGAGGCCACCGTCGGCAGCGCACGGTCGACCGTATACAGTTCGCCGTCGGCGCCCGACACCTCGCCGTCCGTCGCCGCCAGCGCCTCCACGATCGCGCCCTCGTCGGCCAGCGCCTCGCGCACCGACGTCACCTGCTCGGGGTCGACCCCGTCGGTCACCAGGACCGCGATCTGCCTGGTGCGGATCGAACCGTCGCCGCGCAGCGACTCCGACTCCAGGCTGAGGGCGGGGGAGGAGGGCTTGAACTCCGGCTCTGTCCCCGAAGGGTCCGGGACGCCGATGCCGTGCGCCACCTCGCGCGCCAACTCGGCGTCCACCTTGGCCAGTTCCTCGACCGTACGGGTGCGCACCGTCCGTGCGTCGACCTTGCCCAGCTCGAACCGGAACGCCTGCACGATGTGCTGCCTCTCCCAGTCCGTCATGCTGTGGAAGAAGAGGGCCGGCTGGCTGTAGTGGTCCTGGAAACTCGGGCTGCGCCGACGGATCTTGGCCCCGTCGATCCGCTCCGTGTAGTGCGTGAACGCCTCTCCTTCGACGCCCGCGTGCGCCGGGCAGCCGCCGCCGAGGGAGTTCGGGAAGTAGTTCGTGCTCCGGTGGACCGTGCTCTGGTGGTAGCCGTCGCGCTGGTTGTTGCGGACCGGGGCGAGGGGCCGGTTCACCGGAAGCTGACTGAAGTTGGGGCCGCCCAGCCGGATCAACTGGGTGTCCAGGTAGGAGAAGTTGCGGGCCTGGAGCAGCGGGTCGTTGGTGAAGTCGATGCCCGGCACCACGTTCGCCGTGTGGAAGGCGACCTGCTCGGTCTCGGCGAAGAAATTCTCCGGGTTGCGGTTCAGCACCATCCGGCCGATCGGCCGGACCGGCACCTGCTCCTCGGGGATGACCTTCGTGGCGTCGAGCAGATCGAAGTCGAAGGCGAACTCGTCCTCCTCGGCCACGAGTTGGACGCCCAGCTCCCACTCCGGGTACTCGCCCGCCTCGATCGCGTCCCACAGGTCGCGCCGGTTGAAGTCCGGGTCGCGGCCCTGGCACTCCTGGGCCTCGTCCCACACCAGCGAGTGCACGCCCAGCTTCGGCTTCCAGTGGAACTTCACGAACGTGCCCCGCCCGTCGGCGGCCACGAACCGGAACGTGTGCACGCCGAAGCCCTGCATCATGCGGTAGCTGCGCGGGATCGCCCGGTCCGACATCAGCCACATGACGGCGTGCAGGGTCTCCGGCTGCAGCGAGACGAAGTCCCACAGGCTGTCGTGGGCGGAGGCGCCGGTGGGGATGTCGTTGTGCGGCTCCGGCTTCACCGCGTGCACGAAGTCGGGAAACTTGATGCCGTCCTGGATGAAGAAGACCGGGAAGTTGTTCCCCACCAGGTCGTAGTTGCCTTCCGACGTATAGAACTTGGTTGCGAAGCCGCGCACGTCCCGCACGGTGTCCGCGGAGCCCCTCGGCCCCTGCACGGTGGAGAACCGCACGAAGACGGGCGTGCGGACCGCCGGGTCCTGGAGGAAGGCGGCGCGGGTGAACTCCGCGCAGGACTCGTACGGTTCGAAGTAGCCGTACGCGCCCGCGCCCCGCGCGTGCACCACCCGCTCCGGGATCCGCTCGTGGTCGAAGCGGGTGATCTTCTCCCGGAAGTGGAAGTCCTCCATCAGGGTCGGACCACGCTCACCCGCGGCGAGCGAGTCGTCGGTGTGGTCGACCGCCACGCCCTGGTCGGTGGTGAGGGGCCCGCCGGCCGGGTCCTCGGCTCGGAAGGCCTCCCGCTGCTCCTGCTTGCGGTCGTCCGGGAACGGGGTCGCGTCCATCAGCTCGCCTCCTTGGCGAACACGTCCAGATACGCCTCGCAGAACGCCTTCAGATCGTCCGGCTTACGGCTGGTGACGAGCTTGTTCGGGCCGTGGTCGCAGATCTTCACCTGCTCGTCGACCCAAGAGCCGCCGGCGTTGCGGATGTCCGTCCGCAGGCTCGGCCACGAGGTCAGCACCCGGCCCCGTACGACGTCCGCCTCGACGAGGGTCCACGGGGCGTGGCAGATCGCGGCGACCGGGCGGCCCTGCTCGAAGAACTCCTTGACGAACCCCACGGCCCGGTCGTCGGTGCGCAGGAAGTCGGGGTTCGCGACGCCGCCCGGCAGGACCAGCCCGCCGAAGGACTCCGCGGGCACCTCGCCGACCACCTCGTCCACCATGAACGTGTCGGCCTTGTCGAGATGGTGGAACGCCTGGATCTCGCCGGACTCGGTCGACACCAGGACGGGTTCGTGGCCCGCGTCCACCGCCGCCTGCCAGGGCTCGGTGAGCTCGACCTGCTCGACGCCTTCGGGCGCCGTCAGAAACGCGATGCGCATGAGGGTTCAACGTCCTTTCCGTGTCTTTCGCGGTCGTCACACGGCCTGCCAGTGGGCCGGGTCGGCCCCGGCACGCCGTTTCCGTTGCTTCTTCGTCCGGCCCGCGCGCAGGCAGCGCAGCAGCTCCTCGCCGTACGGCAGGGCCACGCACGTGCCGACGGCCCCGGCGATGCCCGCCAGGTAGACGGGCGAGAGCGGGCGCCTGCGCGGCACCAGCCGCCACGCGTCCGCGTCGCCCCCTCCGCCCCGCAGCAGGCGCTTCACCTGGTCGGCGTGCAGGCACATCAGGGCGGACAGCGCACCGAACGGCAGCGCCTCCAGGAAGCTGTGGATGTGCTGCTCGACGGGCTTGACCTCGCGCGCGCTGTGCACGGCGGTCCGCACGTCCCGCAGGGCGGTCGCCTCGTGCGCGGCGGCGCCGGCCAGCTGCACGGACAGCAGCAGCGGGTTGACCTCGTAACGCAGCGTGAACGCGATCGGGACGCCGACCTCGGCCATCATGAGCGAGTGGATGAGTGATTCCTTGGCGCCCGCCGTGTCCTCGATCCGGGTCCGCCGGTGCATCGCCCAGTCGGCGAGACCGGGCACGAACCAGCTCGGCAGCAGGCCGTACAGCAGATAGCGGGTGGTCGCCTCGCCGACGTCCACGGTGGAGCCCGTGGCGGCGATCCCGGCGGCCCGGCCCCGACCCATCAGTCGCCGCCCCCGACCAGCGCTTCCGCCAGCTCCTGGACATTGGCGTAGCGGTCCCGGTGCGGCAGCCGCCGCACCGCCTCCACGAGCGCGTCGGGCGCGTTCTTGCGGCGCAGCCCCAGGGCCAGCGCGCCCGGCCCCGCCGGGAAGGAGCTGCGGCCCAGGATCCGGGCGAGCTCCAGCCGCACCGTCGCCAGCGACGCCCGGGAGTTCCCCGGCACCACCGGCCCGCCCCAGACCTCGGGGTCGTCCTCGGCGGACGGCTCCGGGTCGTGCCACTCCTCGGTCCGCGTGGGATGTCCGGACCTCAGCAGGCCCTGCAGTTCGTGCTTCATCTCGTCGTCCCGGTGCACGCTCAGCCGGTCACTGCCTCGCTGCATGTCTGTCTCTCCCTCCAGATCTTCGCCGGTGGACCCCCCGCGTACCCGAGGACGGGGAGCCGACACGGGTCCGTGCCGGACGGGAGGAAAGAGTTCGGTCGGCGAGGCGCTGACCTGGACGAGCGTAGGACGCGCGGGGTCGTGACCCGCGACGACCGGACCCTGACGATCGATCCGTCCCGAGTGACCCCGGCGGGCGGCGGGAAACCTCGGCGGGTGTTTGGGGGCGAGGGGCCGGGGCAGGCGCAGCGACAGTGCTTCGGACCGGAGGCACGTCCGTGAGAGGCCGCGACTTCGCAGGCCCCGGCAGGCCCGGTCGGGCTGGTGCCGCGCTTCCACGGTTACCGGCCAACCCAGAGCACTTCCAAGGGAGTTGCTACGTCCCATGCCGAACCGAGCGAACGCGAAGCACCACCCGCACGACGACGCCCCCGACACCGCCGACGCCTTCCACAGGCTCGCCGCCCTGCCTCCGGGACCGCGGCGCGACGCACTCCGCGGGGAGATCGTCGAGGCCTGGCTGCCCATGGCCGACCGCCTGGCCGGGCGTTTCCGCAGCCGGGGTGAGAGCTTCGAGGACCTGCGCCAGGTCGCCGCCCTCGGCCTGGTCAAGGCCGTCGACCGCTACGACCCCGAGCGTGGACACGCCTTCGAGAGTTACGCCGTGCCCACCGTCACCGGCGAGATCAAGCGGCACTTCCGTGACCACATGTGGACCCTGCACGTGCCGCGCCGGGTCCAGGACCTGCGTAACCGTGTGCGCTTCGCCGGCCAGGACCTGTCCCAGACCATGTCCGGGCGCCGTCCCACCGTCGCCGAGCTCGCCGAGCACGCACACCTGAGCGAGGAGGACGTCCGGACCGGGCTGGAGGCGCTGGAGAGCTTCAGCACGCTGTCCCTGGACGCGGAGCTGCCCGGCAGCGAGGACGGGTACTCGCTGAGCGACGCGCTCGGCGCGGCGGACCCGGCGCTGGACACGGTCGTCGACCGGGAGGCGGTGCGGCTGCGGCTCGCCGCGCTGCCCGAGCGGGAGCGGGCGATCTTGTACATGAGGTTCTTCGGCGACATGACGCAGAGCCGGATCGCCGAGCAGCTGGGGATCTCGCAGATGCATGTGTCCCGGCTGATCAACCGGTGTTGTCACCGGTTGCGGGACCAGGTTCTGAACGACGCGGCATGACGGCAGCCCGCCGGGACAGCCCCGGGGCGCCGGGGTCACCCGGTTGGGGGCTCGCGTCCCGCCAATGGCGTCCGGCCGCGCGCGCCCCGGGTTCCCCCGGGCTGTGATGGCTGTGGGGCGGCAACACCCCGCCCCGCCCCGCCGCCGTCGGCCGAAGGAGCCGTTCCATGGGTCGCACCGCCCACTTCCTCTCCGCCCTCGCCGTGGCCGGCGCCGCCCTGGTCGCCGTCTCTCCCGCCGCGGCCGCGGACCCGGCGGCGGAGGTCAGCCCGGGCAGCGTCGCCCCCGGCGGCGACGTCACCGTGTCCGTCACCTGCGGCCCCCTCACCGCCACCGCGCCCGAGAGCCTCGACGCCACCTCGAAGGCCTTCGCCGACGGCACCGTCAAGCTGAGCAAGGTCCCTGGCGACGACGCCCCGGCCGGGCCCGCCTACCGTGGCACCGCCCGGATCGCCCCCGCCGCCGATCTCGACGTGAGCCCGGTGGCGGCCGGTCCGGACGCCGCCTGGACCGTCGACGGCACCTGCCCGGCCGCGCCCGGCGCACCGGGCAAGCCGTGGAGCGCGCCCCTGGACGTCGCGCGCGGCGAGGCGCACCAGACACAGCCGTGCACCACGACGCCCGGCGCGCCCTGCGCCACGGGCCGGCCGTGCACGCAGCCGCAGGGCGCCTCCCCGACCCGCACCGACGGCTGCCGCACCGACCCGCCGTGCGCCCGGCCCGAGCCGGAGCCCCAGCCGCGCGCCACCGGGTCCCACGAGACCGGCTGCGCCCCCGCCACCGTCGAGCACGGCGTCCAGGCCGGCGGGGGAGGCGCCTTCACCGACTCCGTCCCCGCGCTCGCCGCCGGCGGCCTGCTGATCGTCGGCGCGCTCGGCGCCGCCGTGCACCGGCTGCACCGCCGGCACCCCGCGGGGGACGCCTGACCCCGCCGCGCTGCCACCCCGGTTCCCACTGTGACCGGCGCAACGCGCGGGGGCAGCCATGGGCGCCGGGCCCAGTGGGTACTCAGAGCACTGGGGCACGAGCTGCCTCGTACGAGCGCCCGGCCCCGCACGAACGCCGAGCCCCGTACGAGACGTCCCGCACCCCACGCACCGCCCGGCCCACGACGTCCGGCGGCCGCGAACGGCACAAGGCACCAGGGACGCCGCCCGGGACGGCACCAGGACGGACTGCGCGGAGGACCCCATGCGGCGGACGGAACCGGAGGACCACGGACCCGTCCGCTACGGCCCGCCACTCCCGCCGGACGGCCTGCCGGTACTGCCCGAACTCGCCGCGGTGCTCGCCGAGGCCGCCGGCCGCGCCGACAGCGAGCCGATCGGCGGCGGCCCCGCCCTCCTCGACGCCGCCCGCGGCTACTGGGCCCGGCGCGGCGCCCCCGCCGAGCCGGGACGGGGCGTCGCCGGACCCGGCGCCCCCGCCCTGCTGCTCGCGCTGACCGCCGCGGTCGGCGGCGACGTCCTGGTGCCCCGGCCCTGCGCGGCCTGGTGGGCGCCGTATGCGCGCCTGCTGGGCCGCCCCGTCTTCCACGTGGCGACGCCCGCCGAGTGCGGAGGCGTCCCCGACCCGTACGCGCTGCTGGAGACCGTGCGCCGGGTGCGCGCCGAGGGCGGGGACCCGCGGCTGCTGGTGCTGTCCGTCGCCGACGACCCCACCGCCACCGTCGCGCCGCCCGAGGTGCTGCACGAGGCGGTGGAGGCCGCCGCGGGCGAGGGGCTGCACCTGGTCAGCGACGAGACCTGGCGCGACACGCTGCACGCCCCGCACGACACCGTGCCGGTCAGCCCCGCCGAGATGCTGCCCGAGCAGGTCACCGTCGTCAGCGACCTCGCCGGCGCCCTGCTGCCCACCGGCTGGCCCGCGGCCGTCGCCCGGTTCCCGGCCTCGGCCGCCGGCGACGACCTGCACGCGCGCGTGCTCGACGTCCTCACCGCCCTCGACGCGCGCGTGGCCGCACCGGTCGCCGCGGCGGCCGCGTACGCCCTGACCGAGCCCGAGCCGGTCACCGCGCGCGTGGCCGTCGCCGTACGCCTGCACGCGCGCGTGGCCGCCGCCGCGCACGCCACCGTGGTCGCGGCCGGCGCCCTGGTCCGGCCGCCGAAAGCCGGCCGTCACCTGTACGTCGACCTCGGCCCGCTGCGCGACGCGCTCGCCGCGCACGGCGTGGGCGACGCACAGGAACTGGAGGACTTCCTCTCCACCCGGCTCGGCATGCCCGCACCGGGCGGACACCGCTTCGGCGACGACCTGGGGGCGCTGCGCGTCCGGCTGTCCACGGGCATGCTGCTGGCCGGCCCGCACGCGCAGCGCACGGAATGCCTCACCTCGCCCACCCCGTTGGAACTGCCACACGTGCAACGCGCGTTGATGCATCTGAGGTCGGTCTTCGACGATCTCCGTGACGACGCTCAGCGATGGGAGCCCCTTCGATGACGCAGCAGTCCGAGTCGACCGCCACCGGCACGGTGACCACCGAGCACGCCGACGCCCCGGCCCCCCTGCCCCCGCCGGCGCCCCCCGTCCCGCCGCTTTCCGAACCCCGCCCGCTGGGCGAGCGGCGGGTGTGGCCGCGGACCTTCCACGACCGGCTGACCTCGCCGCTGCCCGGCCTCAAGGCCCTCGCCCGGTTCGCCCGCGAGGGCTCCGTACGACCCGGCAAGGAGGGCCTCGCCGACATCCCCCGGCTCCCCTACGAGCCCGCCCCGCTGCCCCGCGTGGACGCCGGCACGATCGCCGTCGCCTGGGCGGGACACGCCAGTTGGGTGGTGAGCATGGGCGGCCTGACGATCCTGACCGACCCGGTCTGGTCCCGCCGCATCATCGGCACCCCGGCCCGCATCACCCCCGTAGGCGTGCCCTGGGAGACGCTGCCGCCCATCGACGCCGTCGTCATCAGCCACAACCACTACGACCACCTGGACGCCCCCACGCTGCGCCGACTCCCGCGCGACACACCGGTGTTCGTGCCGGCCGGGCTCGGCCGCTGGTTCCTGCGCCGCCGGTTCAGCCGCGTCACCGAGCTGGACTGGTGGGAGGCGGCCGAACTGTCCGGCGTCCGCTTGGACTTCGTGCCCTCGCACCACTGGTCCAAGCGCAGCCTCACCGACACCTGCCGCTCCCTCTGGGGCGGCTGGGTGCTCACCGCCCCCGACGGCAGGCGTCTCTACTTCGCCGGGGACACCGGTTACGGCCACTGGTTCTCCCGCATCGGACGGCGATACCCCGGCATCGACCTCGCCCTGCTGCCCATCGGCGCCTACGACCCCCGCTGGTGGCTCAGCGACGTCCACTGCGACCCGGAGGAGGCGGTCCGCGCCGCTCTCGACCTCGGTGCACGGCGCATGGCCCCCATGCACTGGGCCACGTTCGTGCTCTCCGCCGAGCCCGTCCTGGAACCCCTCACGCGCGTGCGTGCGGCCTGGGAGAAGGCCGGGCTGGAGCGGGAGGACCTGTGGGACCTGCCGGTGGGAGGCTCCCGGGTCCTGCGCGCCACGCGTTAGGACCTGTCCGGCCGATCAAGTCGCAGGAAAGCGACGGTACCTGTCCGATGCCGGTGAGCGGGGTCTGGTGCGTGCAGCTGCAAGGCGGAGGAGGGCGTCGACGCGATGGGGGTCCCTCCCGCGCGAGCGCAGCCGAGCGTGGGGGAGCGCGTGCCAGACCCCGCGTCTGCGACATGATCGGCCGGACAGTTCCTAGAAGACCGATGAAGATCTTGGTGGGGGGCTGTCTGGCCGGAGGCCGGATGGTCCCTCTTCGTTATGTGGTGACTGGGGCGAGGTGCCACGT
>NZ_JBITCT010000008.1:166997-271678 GCF_044453465.1 Streptomyces sp. NPDC051677 | reverse complement strand
CACCCCCCAGGTCATGCCTTCGACAGGGGGACACAGTCATGCCGGGCCCGGAGGCCAGCGGCCCCGTTGCAGGACCGCGAAGAACATAACGGGGGCGACCGGTTCCCGGAGGGCGGGGTGATTCATCGAGGGGCGGGGGGCTCCCGGCAAGCGGGTGGTTTGCGGAGGGGAGACCGGTTGCCCGGAGGGTGGGGTGGTCTGTGGAGGGGTGAGGTGTTTTCGGAGGGCTCAGTGGGCCCCTGAGGGGGCAGTGGTTTTCGGGGGGTGGGATGGGGCTGGCCTGTTGAGGCGGGTGAGTGGGCGTTTATGTCACGGTGATGGAGGCGCGGTGGGTTTGGGTGGGCGGTCGGGGATGCCGAAGAGGTAGGTCGCCGTGAAGCCGACCGCGTAGCCCGTCAGCAGGCCGCCCGCGTAGATCGCCGCTGTCACGCCCAGCCCTCGGTTGCCCGAGAGGAGGGGGAACAGGGCCCAGCCGGACGGGCCGATCGCCGTCGCGCCCACCTTGTCGCCGAGCATCGCGAAGAAGCCGACGAACGCTCCGCCGGCCGCGCCGCCCGCGCAGGCGGTGAGGAACGGGCGGCCGAGGGGGAGGGAGACGCCGTAGACGAGCGGTTCGCCGATGCCCAGCAGTCCGGCCGGGAGCGCCGACCTGATCGTCGTCCGGATGGACGTGTCGTGGCGCAGTCGGACGTACACCGCCATCGCCGCGCCGACCTGGCCCGCGCCCGCCATCGCCAGGACGGGCAGGAGGACCGTGTAGCCCTGCTGGGCGATGAGGGTGGTGTGGACGGGGATGAGGGCCTGGTGGAGGCCGAGCATCACCAGCGGCAGGAAGAGGCCGCCGAGCACGAGGCCGGCGAAGGGGCCAGTCGTCGCGAGCAGCCAGTTCGCGGCCGTGCCGATGGCCGACGAGACCGCGCCAGCCGCGTACATCAGGCCGTACAGCGTGCCGAGGCCCGCGACGAGGACCGTCAGCGTGGGGGTGAGGAGCACGTCCAGGGTCTGCGGGACGCGGCCGCGGCACCATCTCTCCACGCGCGTCGCCAGCAGTGCGGCGGCCAGCGCGCCGAGGACCCCGCCCTGGCCGGGGGCGAGCGTCACCCCGAACGCCGTCACCTTCGCCACCCCCGGGTGGACGACGATCGCCGCGACCGCGCCGCCCAGGATCGGTGTGCCGCCGAACTCCTTCGCCGTGTGGTAGCCGACGAAGACGGCGATCAGCGCCATGAAGCCGGAGGCGACGGCGGTCAGCGCGGGCGTGAGGCCCGGCAGCCAGCCGGCGTTGAGGAGGAGCCCGTTGACGCCGGCGAGGATCCCGCAGCCGATGAGGGCGGGGACGAGCGGCACGAAGACGGCGGCCAGGCGGCGCAGGGCGGTCTTCAGCGGGGTCGCGTTGCGCCGCCGCCGGGCCGCCCTCAACTCGGCCCCCCGCGCGGCCAGTTCATCGGCGGTCGAGAGGCCGGCCGGACAGGGGCCGAGCAGTTTCTCGAACGCGGCCGTCACCGTCGTCACCGCGCCCGGTCCGAGGACCACCTGGTACGAGCCGTCGTCCACGACGACCCCCAGCACCCCGGGCACCGCCCGCAGCGCCTCCTCGTCCGCCCGCGACGGGTCGGCGAGGCCCAGCCGCAGCCGGGTCATGCAGTGGGCGACGGAGACGACGTTCGCGGGGCCGCCGACCAGGGGCAGGATCGCGGCGGCTGTGGAGGAGGCCGGGGAGGAGGCCGGGGAGGAGGAGTCGGTACGCACTCCCCGAGCGTGCGGCTCAGCCGTTCGCGGCGGCGAGCGCCGCGCGCAGATGTCCCCCGGACTCCTCCAGAAGGCGGGCGGCCGTCGGCCCGTCCGCCCCCGCCAGCAGCACCAGGATCGCGTTCTTCACTTCCCCGTCGCCGGCCGCGAGGGCCGCCTCGACGTCGCTTTCGTCCGCGCCGGTCGCCAGCGCCACGATCCGCCGCGAACGGGCGCGCAGCTTCTCGTTCGAGGCGCGGACGTCGACCATCAGGTTCCCGAACGTCTTGCCCAGCCGGATCATCGTGATCGTCGAGATCATGTTGAGGACCAGCTTCTGCGCCGTGCCCGCCTTCAGCCGGGTGGAGCCGGTGAGCAGTTCGGGCCCCACGACCACCTCGATCCGGTGCTCGGCGGCGGCCGCCAGCGCACTTCCCGCGTTGCAGGCCAGCGCGACGGTCAGCGCACCCCGTGCCCGGGCGTAGGCGAGCGCGCCGACGGCGTACGGGGTGCGGCCGGAGGCGGAGACGCCGACCACGGTGTCGTCCGGGGTGAGGGAGAGCGCGGCCAGGTCCGCCTCGGCGAGCTCCCGGGAGTCCTCGGCCCCCTCCACGGACGTGACCATCGCCGCCGGCCCGCCCGCGATCACCCCTACGACCTGCCCGGACCCGGTGTTGAACGTCGGCGGACACTCCGACGCGTCGAGCACCCCGAGCCGTCCGGCGGTGCCCGCCCCGGCGTACACCAGCCGCCCCCCACGCCCCATCCGCTCGGCGATGGCGTCGACGACGGCCGCGATCCGCGGAAGCTGCGCGGCCACGGCCCCGGGCACGCCGGCGTCCTCCCCGTTCATGAGCCGGGCGAGATCGAGCGTGGGCAGCAGATCGATCTCGGCGAGCTCGGGGCGGAAGCCTTCGGTGGTCAGTACGTCGAGTTCGGCGCGCAGATCACGTGAGTTCATCGGGGCTGGCTCTTTCCGAAGCGTGGGGACGACCTTTGGGTACGCGGTCAAGAGTGCGCACAATAGGGGCATGGATCCCATCGACCACCCCGTCAGCCCCTTGGAACAGACGTTGCACGCCGCCCGCGCCCTCGTGCTCGCCGACCTGGCCTCGGGCGAGGTCGCCGCGGCAGACGTCGTGTCGATGGTCGAGGAGTCCGTCGTGCAGCGGCGATGGTGGGTCGAGCAGTGGCCGGAGGGCGCGCAGTACGTGGCCGGGCTGGTCGCGCAGGACGTGCAGGACGCGCTGCTCGAACGCCACGGCCGCTGGCCGCTGTGCCCGGTCTGCGGCTCCGGCGACCCGCACGCGCTCGACGTCGAGCCCGAACTCGGCCCGGACCCGCACTGGGTGTGCCACAAGGCGGGCGTGAAGGTCGCGTCGGTGGGCTCGCTGGGGTCGGCCATGGGAGGCGCGTCGTCCTCGTGAGGCTCTCGTGACCGTCTACATCGACCCGCCGAACTGGCCGGGCCACGGCCGCATGTGGTCCCACCTCGTCAGCGACGTCTCGTACGCCGAACTGCAGGCGTTCGCCGACGGGCTGGGCGTTCCCCGGCGCGCCTTCGAACGCGACCACTACGACATCCCGTCCCATCGGTACGCCGAAGTCGTGGCGGCCGGTGCGGTGGAGGTCAGCAGCCGTGAGGTGATCCGGCTGCTGACGACGTCCGGTCTGCGCAGACGCAAGGGCGGCGGCCCCGGGGTCACCCCCTGAGTCGCGTGAGCTCGTACGCGTACTCGCCCGCGCCCTCCTCGCCCACGCCGTCGCCCTCGTCGCCGCCGACCCGGACGAACCCGGCCCGTTCGAGCACGGCCCGGGAGGCGGCGTTGGCGTGCTCGACGACCGCGAACAGGCGTCGTACGTCGTCCCGCGCCAGCGCCCAGGCGGCCAGCGCGCGCAGCGCCTCGGTGGCGTAGCCGTGGCCGCGGGCGGCCTCGACCAGGTCGTAGCCGATCTCGGTGCGGCCGTCCTCGTCGGGGGCCGCGTGGAAGCCCATGCTGCCGACGGCCCGGCCGTCCTCCCGTCGGACGAGGACGTAGAGGCCGAACTCGGGCCGGTGCACGCCGTTCACGTACGCCTTCACGAGCATTCCGGCGGCGTCCCGCGTGCCCTCGAACGGGCCGCCGCCGAGCCAGCGGAAGCCCCCGCCGCCGCCCGCCCGCAGTCCGGCGGCGGCGGACGGGGTGACGCCTTCGAGGGTGAGCCGGGCGGCGGGGATGCGCGGGGGCGCAGGGGCGGTCATGAGGCGAGGAGCTCCAGCTCGCCCCGCAGGTTGTAGCGGGCCGTCTCCTCCCACCGCGCGCTCCCGTACGGCGTCCTGAACAGCCGGGGCAGATCGAGGAGTTGGCGCAGGATCGCCGCCCGCCCGGCGCGGAAGGCGTCGTTGGGGACGAAGTGGTACTCCTCGCGGACGGCGGCGGTGTAGGCGGCGTACGCGGACGGCGGTGCGGCGAGGATCGCGAGGTCGGCGTCGCACAGGACCTGGCCGTCGCGGTCGTCGTCGGCCGGGTCGTGGGTGACGGTGAGCCGGACGAGCCGGGCGACCTCGGCGGTCCGCTCCCGCGACACGCCGGCCTCGGGCAGCGCGCGCTCGGCGAGCCGGGCGGAGCGCTCCTCGTTCTCGGAGCGGTCGGGCAGGTAGACGGCGTCGTGGAACCAGGCGGCCAGCCGGACGACGTCGGCGTCGTCGGCGTGCGGCTGGAGCTCGTCGACGCGGTCGAGGACGGCCGTGAGGTGCGTGAGCGTGTGATAGCGGCGCTGCGGCTCCTGCCAGCGGGCGAGGAGATCGTCGGCGTACGGCGTGGGGTCGGGGCCGCCGACGGGGGACCTGGCTCTCTCCAGGGCGTGACTGAAGCGGCTGCGCAGGACGTCGAGATCGAGATCGGCCATGGCCTCATTGTCGCGCGGGGGGCCGATCCCGGGTGAGCCGGGAGCCGCGACGGCGTATCCTGAAATTGGACTAGACCTGTAGCCGCCACGCCCGATGGCGCTCGACGAACGCCGACGAATGGGGTCCCATGAGCAAGCGTGCAGTTCTGGAGGTGATCGCCCTCGACGTCGAGGACGCGGTCGCCGCCCAGGCCGGAGGCGCGGACCGCCTCGAGCTGGTCACCGACATGGCCGCCGACGGGCTCACCCCGCCGGTCGCGACCTTCGCCGGGATCCGGGCCGCCGTCGACCTCTCCCTGCGCGTGATGCTGCGTCTGTCCGCGGGCTTCGCCGCGGGAGCCGCCGCCGACGTCGACCGCCTGGTCCGGGTCGCCCGCGAGCTGCGGGCGGCGGGCGCGGACGAGTTCGTCCTCGGGTTCCTGGACGCGGAGGGCGGGGTGGACCTGCCGGTCGTGGAACGGATCGTCGCCGAGCTGGACGGCTGCCGCTGGACCTTCCACCGCGCCCTCGACCACGCCGCCGACCGCGACGCCCTGCGCAAGCAACTGGACGGCCTGCCCGGACTGGACGCCTACCTCACGGCCGGCGCCGCGGCGGGCGTCGACGTCGGCCTGCCCACCCTCCTCGCCGAAGCGTCCCGCCGCGGAGAACCGGGCTATGAGCAGCACCTCCTCGTCGGCGGAGGCCTCCGCCTCGACCACGTCCCCACCCTCCGCTCAGCCGGCATCGACGCCTTCCACATCGGCGGAGCGGCCCGCCCCAACGGCTGGACCGGCCCCGCGTCCGCGCACGCCGTAGCGCAGTGGCGCCACACACTGGACGAAAACCCACCCACCCAGCCCGGACCCGCCGAGTAGCCCGAGCGGGGTTCGTCAGGCTGGGCAGGGCTGCCAGCCTGGCGGGTCGTGAGCTTGAGGCGGGTTAGTCGGGCCGAGCTGGGCTGAGTCCGAGCCGGGTTCGCCAGCCTGAGCGGGGTCGTCGGCCTGGTGGGTCGTGAGCCTGAGGCGGGTTCGTCGGGCCGAGCGGGGTCGTCGGGCTGGTGGGTCGTGAGCTTGAGGCGGGTTGGTCGGGCCGAGCGGGGCTGCCGGCCTGGTGGGTCGTGAGCTTGAGGCGGGTTAGTCGGGCCGAGCTGGGCTGAGTCCGAGCCGGGTTCGCCAGGCTGAGCGGGGTCGTCGGCCTGGTGGGTCGTGAGCTTGAGGCGGGTTCGTCGGGCCGAGCTGGGCTGAGTCCGAGCCGGGGTCGCCAGGCCGAGCGGGGGCGTCGGCCTGGCGAGATGCGTCGGGTTGGCTTGGGCTGTCAGCCGAGTTGTGGTGGTAGTGGGGCTGTGTGGGTGACGGTCAGGCCTGAGACTGCTCGGGTCAGGGCTACATACAGGCGTCGCAGGCCTGTGCGTTCGTCCGGTTCGGCGTCGACCACCGCCTGGGGTTCGTCCAGGACGACGTAGTCGTACTCCAGGCCCTTGGCCAGGGAGGCCGGGACCAGAGTGAGGCGGGTTTCGGCCGTCGTCTCCTCGCCGGGGGAGAGGTGGGCGAGGCCGGCCGCCGTGAGGGCTTCGGTGAGGGCCGGGATGCGGGCGTCGGCCGCGATCAGGCCCGTAGAGCCCTCGTTGCGCAGCGACTCCTCGCAGGCCGCGACGACTTCGGCAATGTCCGAGACCGGGCGGAGGTCGAAGAAACCGGGGTTCTCGCGGACCGACGCGACCGGGGTGAGACCCGGGGCGATGTGCGGGAGGAGGCGGGAGGCGTAGGTGATGACGTCCGTCGGGACACGGAAACCGGCCGTCAGCTCCTCGATCACCGCGTCCGACTTGCCGAGGTGGCCGAGGGCCTCCTCCCAACTCCGGGTCGCCCAGGGAGTGGTGCCCTGCGCGAGGTCGCCCAGCACAGTAGCCGAGCCCGTCGTGCAGCGGCGGCCGACCGCCCGGTACTGCATGGGGGACAGGTCCTGCGCCTCGTCCAGGACGACATGGCCGAGGGAGTGCGTGCGTTCGACGAGGTCCGTCGTCTCGTCGATCAGCACCGCGTCCGCCGCCGACCACCTGGCCGACTTCACCGACCGCACCGGCTTCGCCCACAGGATCGTCTTCTGCTCGTCCTCGCTGAGCACACCCTTCGCGTGCACGGCGAGGAACTCCGCGTCGGACAGCAGCCGCAGGACGAGCTTCGCCGGGTCCACGGCCGGCCAGACCGCCTTCACGGCCGCCTTCACCGCGCTGTTGCGGGCGACGGCGTCCTGCACCCGGTCGTCCGGGGCCTCGCCCGAGCGCTCCATCTGCACCAGCACCGCGTGCGCGATGCGCTGCGGCAGGGCCTCGCGGGCCGCGCCGTAGCGGATGTCCCGGTCCAGCAACTCCCGGACCATCTCCTGAAGTTCGTACGCCGGAACCCGCCAGCGCCGTGAGCCGCGCACGACGACGATCGGCTCGGCCGGAGTGCCGACGTGCGAGTAGACCGCCCGGCGCAGCACCTCCGCCATCCTCGCGTCGCCCTTGACGACCGCGGCCGCCGAGTCGTCCGCGCCCCGCACCTCCACATGGGCCACCAGGTCGTCGACCGTGCCCTGGCGGACCGTCAACTCACCCAGGGCGGGCAGTACTTGCTCGATGTAGTGCAGGAAGGACCGGTTCGGCCCGATGACCAGCGTGCCCGTGCGGGCGAGCCGCTCGCGGTGCGCGTAGAGGAGGTAGGCGACCCGGTGCAGACCGACGGCCGTCTTCCCGGTGCCCGGGCCTCCCTGCACGCAGACCGTGCCGCCCAGCCCGCTGCGGACGATCTCGTCCTGCTCGGGCTGGATGGTGGCGACGATGTCCCGCATCGGGCCGACGCGCGGCCGCTCGATCTCCTGCTGGAGCAGCTTGCTGGTGGCGGCCGCCTCGGAGGGGTCGGAGAGGTGCTCGTCCTCGTACGCCGTGATGTCCCCGCGGGTGTAACCGAAGCGGCGGCGCAGCCCGACGTCCATCGGGTCCTTCTTCGAGGCCCGGTAGAACGGCTGCGAGACCGGCGCACGCCAGTCGATGACCATCGGGTCGCCGTCGTGGTCGTGCACGTGCCGTCGCCCGATGTACAGCTTCTGATCAGCGGCCTCCGGCCGCGGGCTCTCGCCCTCCGCGCCCTCCGCCTGCTCCGCGCCCGGAGCGTGCAGGTAGTCGAGGCGGCCGAAGAACAGCGGGGTGTCGCTGAGGTCGGCGAGCGCCTTGATGCGCTCCCCGATCTGCCGTTCCAGGATCTGCGCGTTGACCCAGTTCGCGGTGACGTCGCTGATGTCGAGGGACTCGACGTCCTCGCGCATGGCGCGCAGTGCGGCACGGGAGGAGGCGAGGTGGCCGCGTTCGCGGGCGAGGGGGTCGTCGTCGTGGGCGGGCGTGGACGGCGTGGACAAGGGGGTGCCTCCGGGCCGGCTGAAGGTGGGGTTGCGGGCTGCGGGATGCCGTCCGGTTTCCGTCCGGGCGGCGGCGCTCCGGTTGAGGGAGGCGGGCAAGAGCGGAGATTCTAGGTGCACGGAGGAGGCGCGTGCCAACGGATTTTCCGGCCGTCCGCGAACGCCCCCCGTGCGACCCCTACGGGACGGCCCTCCACCCGTCAGGGGACGCTCCACCCCCACAGGTGTACTCAGGTAGTAGGAGAACTGGGGACCTGGGACCGATGCCCCCTTTATGCCTCGGATCCCATCATGGAGACATGAGTGCAGCGACCCTCAACCCAGCCCCCGGTCGCCCGTCCGGCGCGACCCCCCTGTCCGACGTCGACATACACCGCCACCGTCTCGGCGACGCCCTGCGCGCCGTGAAGGTCTTCACACGCGCCGCCTTCGACGTGATCATCCTCGGCGAGTACGGAGCGGAAGCGGGCGTCCGCCGTAAGTGACCCCGGCCGAGCCCGCCTTGGATGCTCCGGAACTCAGCCCGGAACTCAGCCCGGAACTCAGCCCCGAACTAAGCCCGGAACTCAGCTCTCCGCCAGCAGCTCGTCCGCGTCCATGATCCGGTAGGCGTAGCCCTGTTCCGCCAGGAAGCGCTGGCGGTGGGCCGCGAAGTCCTGGTCGATGGTGTCCCGGGCGACGACGGAGTAGAAGTGGGCCTGGTGGCCGTCCGCCTTCGGGCGCAGGACGCGGCCCAGGCGCTGTGCCTCCTCCTGGCGGGAGCCGAACGTGCCCGACACCTGGATCGCCACCGTCGCCTCCGGCAGGTCGATCGAGAAGTTCGCGACCTTCGAGACGACCAGCACGCTGATCTCACCCTCCCGGAACGCGTCGAAGAGCTTCTCGCGCTGGGCGTTGGAGGTCTCGCCCTTGATCACGGGTGCGTTCAGGTGCTCGCCCAGCTCGTCCAGCTGGTCGATGTACTGGCCGATGACCAGGATCTGCTGCCCGGCGAACCGGCGCACGATCGCCTCCGTGACCTTCCGCTTCGTCGCGGTCGTCGCGCAGAAGCGGTACTTCTCCTCCGCCTCCGCCGTCGCGTACGCCAGCCGCTCGGAGTCGGTCAGGTTGACCCGGACCTCCACGCAGTCCGCGGGCGCGATGTAGCCCTGCGCCTCGATCTCCTTCCACGGCGCGTCGAACCGCTTCGGCCCGATCAGCGAGAACACGTCCGACTCGCGGCCGTCCTCGCGGACGAGCGTCGCGGTCAGGCCGAGACGGCGGCGGGCCTGGAGGTCCGCGGTGAACTTGAACACGGGCGCCGGCAGCAGGTGCACCTCGTCGTAGAGGATCAGCCCCCAGTCCCGGGAGTCGAACAGCTCCAGGTGCGGGTAGACGCCCTTCCGCCGGGTCGTCAGCACCTGGTAGGTGGCGATGGTGACCGGCCGGATCTCCTTCCTGGTCCCGCTGTACTCGCCGATCTCGTCCTCGGTCAGCGACGTCCGCTTCACCAGCTCGTGCTTCCACTGCCGCGCCGAGACCGTGTTCGTGACGAGGATCAGGGTGGTGGACTTCGCCTGGGCCATCGCCCCCGCGCCGACGAGGGTCTTGCCCGCGCCGCACGGCAGGACGACGACCCCGCTCCCGCCGTGCCAGAAGTTCTCCACCGCCTGCTTCTGATAGGGCCGCAGCGCCCAGCCGTCCTCGTCCAGCTCGATCGCGTGCGCCTCGCCGTCGACGTACCCCGCGAGGTCCTCGGCCGGCCAGCCCAGCCGCAGCAGCGTCTGCTTGATCTGCCCGCGCTCGGAGGGGTGCACGACCACGGTGTCCGGGTCGATCCGGGCCCCGATCAGCGGGGTGATCCGCTTGGAGCGCAGGATCTCCTCCAGCACCGGCCGGTCGGTGGTCGTCAGCACCAGACCGTGCGCCGGGTGCTTGCTCAGCGTCAGCCGGCCGTAACGGTCCATCGTCTCGGCGATGTCCACCAGCAGCGCGTGCGGCACCGGGTAGCGGCTGTACTGCACGAGCGCGTCGACGACCTGCTCGGCGTCGTGCCCGGCCGCCCGCGCGTTCCACAGGCCCAGCGGGGTCACCCGGTAGGTGTGGATGTGCTCCGGCGCCCGCTCCAGCTCCGCGAACGGCGCGATGGCCCGACGGCAGTCGTCGGCCTGCTCGTGGTCGACCTCCAGGAGCAGGGTTTTGTCGGATTGGACGATGAGAGGACCGTTCACGTACGCGCACATCCCTTCCGCACGGACCAAACGTCCAGTGTGCCGCACGGCGCGCCCAAACGGTCGGCCGCTGACTCGCGGGCTTCCCGGCGAAACCCGTGCGGACGTCGCGCTGACCCTGCGCAACCCTGCACCCCGGTCGGGTGTCTGACCAGGGGAGCAGCGCGGTGGGCGCGACGCGGTGAGGACGCCAAGTACGCCACCGAGAGCGCTGAGGACTCCGACATCGTCGAGCGCGGGCACCGTCGCGCCGAAGCCGCTGTCGCCTGACCCCGCCGCGATCCGGGCCTCGATCACCCGCCGCACCTCGGCCCACAGCGCCCCGTCGACGTTCCCCGGCCACAGCACCCAGCTGCCCGTGGCGGCCAGCACCGCCGCGGCGCCCGCGCCGACCGCCCCCCTGCGGAACGACAGGACCGACATGAGCGGCCGGTCTCCAGGGCTCTACCCACCTGTTCGGCCCGGGGCTCGCATCGGGCAAGTCCATCTGACGGTTATGCCCGTGTGGTGTGGGCGAAGCCGAGAGAGGCCAGTCCTTCAGATTGGCACAGCATGTCGGAGGGGCCGCCGACCTCGGTCTGGAGAAGCTGGTAGGTGGCGCCGTGGGACTGGCCCCAGTGCATCGCGGCTCGCCAGAGGACGCGGCCCAGGCCTTGTCCTCGGGCCTCGGGCAGGAGGGCGAAGTACTGGGGCAGGAGCTGAGGGCATCCGATCGCGTCGGGGCGTACTTCCATGGGGCCGATCGCGCCCACGATACGGTTCTCGACGGCAGCGGTGAGGACCGGGCCGCACCGGCCGGCCTGCATCTGGGCGTGGAGGAAGGCCAGGCCGTCGGCGGCCATGGCGGTGGCGAATGGGGCGAAGGTCTCCTGCACGGCGGCTGGCCAGTCGGTGACGGGGCGGACCGGGCCGCTGGGGTCCGGGCAGGAGCGGGCGGTGAAGTCCTGGAGCTGGATGCGGGTGCCGCGCGGGGATTCGGTCTCGGGGCCGAGCGGGCGCACGACCCTCGCGTTGACTGCGTCGTGCACGGCGGCGAGCTTCGCGGCCAGTTCGGCGGCTTCGTCCACGACGCTGTCGCGGTGCCCGTAGGCGAAGACCTTGACGGTGCCGCGTCCGCGCCGGGCCAGGGTGGGGATGAGGGTGTGGCCGGGTTGGTGAACCACTTCGCCGCGAAGGACCGTCTCGTCCTTCTCGCTTCCCCAGCGCCGGTCCTTGTCGTAGTGGAGGAAGGATCGGTCAGTGACGGCCGCTCGCAGGGTGTCCTCGAAGAGGTCGATGGCGAGGACCTGAGGGTGGACGGGGCCGAGAGTCGGCACGATCGGCGCGGTCAATACGGGCCGGAGCCAGTCCCAGCGGAAGAACATGAGCGGCACCCTAACGGTCGGCCGGTCAGGGCTCAGGCCCCGACGCGAACGCGCCAGGGCCTGAACGGAACGACTGGATTGTGTCCGTCAGTGGGGATTGTCGTCGCCTGCGTCGCAGGAGCACTCCGCGCTCTCCACGACGTCGTCCAGATCCGGGACGGCGGTCACTGAGAGGGCTGCGACGGGCGGTGCCGCCCGGCGCGCCGAGGCTGGCGGGCCGGGCAGAAGGGTCACCAGTACGGGAGGGGTCATGATCCGTTCTCCTTGTCTCCGTGTTGGCAGTAGCTGTGCAGCGGCGCCTTCGCCTCCTGATAGTGCTTGGCCAGGGGGCGGCAGACCCGGCAGGTGCCGGACAAGGCGCAGCCCTCGCACCCTCCGGTGCGAAGCATGAGGCGGTCGGCGATGGCACCGAGCCGGGTGAGGCCTTCGATCCCTTCGGCCATGAGGTCGATCTGGTCGTCCCGGCCGACCTTGCAGATCGACACCTTGGCGTGCGGGTCGGCGTGGAAGAAGGTGTGTCCCGCGTTGCATCCCGCGAACGGCTTGCGCTGCCGCAGGTGGGCGGCGGACTGGGCGAGCAGCGGCTCACCGCCGCCGTAGATTGTGGGCGTCATGTTCGTGTACGCGTGGTTCTCGACGTTCCACTCCTCGGCGAGGGCAGCCATCTCGTCGGCTTCAGAGGCGTTGTCCTCGGTCACCACGACGTTGATACGCAGCTGCAGGCCCGCCTCGCGTGCGGCGTACATGCCACGCCGGAACGCCTTCCACGCACCACGGCGCTGGGTGAGTGTGTCGAAGGACTTTTCGCTCGCCCCGTACATGCTGGACAGCACCAACGGTGGATGGCTCCGGTTCGACGGAGCGCGTCTGGCAGAGGAACGGGGGTCGCGTTACGTACAGTTGGGCCGTCTCGACCTCGCGGAGAACGCTTTGAGGGATGCCCTGGAGCAGACAGCCTTGGCGTCCGGGCAGTCGTACCGGCGGCGGGGAGCAGTGCTCACCGACCTGGCCGCCATCGGTGCGAAGCGGCGGGATGTCGAACAGGTTGTGGTGTATGGCAGGGAAGCCATCGAACTGGCCCGCTCCTCCGGGTCCGGGTACGTCGTCCGTAGACTCCAAGCCCTGTGCGACGAGTTCGGTCCCTTGAGCCGCGACCACCGCGTGGCGGAACTGGGGGCGGAGATCGCCACGCTGAGCACGCCGTGACGAGAGGGGTAGGCATGTCGCAGACCGAGGGCGCACGACTGTTCCGGGAAGCCTGGATCGCGGGAGTCCGCCAGCACTTCCCGGGAGAGCCGAAGGCCGGCTACGTGACCCCGTGGGATGACACACCGCAGTGGGAGCGCGAGGCAGCGGGTTCCGTCTACGAGCAGGTCCGTCACTTCATCGAGATCAGCGGCGGCACCACGGCACGGCTGTCCCGTGAGCAGAAGAGCCGCTTCGTTGCGACGTGTTGGACGGCCCAGATGTTCAAGTACTTCGGGGACCCGAAGCCGGGATACGTGGCCGACTGGCCCGACCTCCCGTCGTGGCAGCAGGAGACCGACGCCGACATCTTCGAGGCCATCGAGAAGGCACGGAGCCTGATTGCTGGTGAACTCTCGACCTGATATAGGGACGAGAACACTGGGCTAGGCCATTTTTTCCCTCAGAGAGGGCAACTCGCGCGATAGATGCGACTTCTCGGTTCTCCCTGGAGTTCCGCGCGTCCAAGGGCCACTCCATGAGCTGCGCGCAGCATTTCGCCAGCGACCGGGTTGGAACGCTCGGGCTTCCCGGCGAAACCCGTGCGGACCTCGCGCCGACCCTGCGCAACCCTGCACCCCGGTCGGGTGTCTGACCAGGGGAGCAGCGCGGTGGGCGCGACGCGGTGAGGAGTTCACGGGATGTCGGTCCTGTCGTTCCGCAGGGGGGCGGTCGGCGCTGGCGCCGCGGCGGTGCTGGCCGCCACGGGCAGCTGGGTGCTGTGGCCGGGGAACGTCGACGAGGCGCTGTGGGCCGAGGTGCGGCCGGTGATCGAGGCCCGGATCGCGGCGGAGTCAGGCGGCAGCGGCTTCGGCGCGACGGTGCCCGCGCTCGACGCCCGCTGGTTCTGCCGGGCGGAGCCGCTCGAACTGGAGGCGCACGCGGGCGACGTCCGGGCGGGCGTCAACACCCTGTGCATCGAGTACGGCGTCCAGGACGGCAGCCTCGTGGAGTGCGGCGCCGGACAGCACCCGCAGGTGGTGCGGCTCCAGCGGGACGGCTCGGCCGACGGCGGCTACCGGGTCGTCTCCCGGGAGGAACCGCCGGACGGCGCGGGGTACGGGCGGTGGACGCACTCCCACTTCGGCGTCTACGTCAGGTCCTCGCTCCGGGAGCCGATGTCCTCCGCCGCCCTGGAGACCGAGGCCCGCGCCCACTTCGGCCTGCCCGCGGACGCCTCCGTCAGGGAGTGCTGAAAACGCCGGGAGCCGGCTTTCACCTGGGCCCTCAGTCTCCCGCCAGCTCCGCCACGCCCGTGATCCGGTGCAGCGGGTAGGTGCGGACCTCGTCCGCCGTGTGGTCGTACGCCGTCACGAAGCCGCCCTCCACCCGGACCGGGGCGATGACGCGCTGGCTGGCGGTGCCCTCGGCGTTGACGTAGCCGATCCACAGGGCCTCGCCGGTGAGGACGGCGGCCTGCATGGTGGCGAGGGTCTCGGCGGAACTGGTGCGGGGGAGTTCGCCGTGGGCGAGCGGGCCGGCGTCCTCCGTCGGCTTGCGCGGAGCGGTCGCGGCCAGGTCGCCGGCCCGGATCGCGCGGATCGCCGCCGTGAGGAGCGTGGCGTCGGGGACCGGCGGCCCGTCCGGCACCGGCTCGGGGGCCGTGCGGGGCGGGGTGCGATGCGCGTGGGCGCGGGTGATCAGGACGTCGCCCTCGGCGGACTCCGCGGCCGGCGCGAAACCCATCGCGCGCAGCCCGTCGAGGAGGGTCGCCGGGTCGGCCTGGGCCGCGAGCACCGTGGGGGCCAGCCTGCGCAGCCGCAGGGCGGCGGCGCGCTTGTCGGCGAGGATCTCGTTCAGCACGGCGTCGTCGTCGCAGCGCACATACGCCGAGGCCGCGCCCACCCGCAGATGACCGTGCCGGCGCGCCACGTCGTCGATCAGGTACGCCAGCGGCTGCGGCACCGGCGTACGCGAGTGCTCGGCGAGGAAGGCGTGCAGGTCGGAGGCGCTGCGGCCGGCGTCCAGGGCGCGGCGCACGGAGCCGGGCGTGAAGCGGTAGACGGTCGCGCCGCCCTTGGACTCGACGTCCGCGAGCACGTTCAGCACGGCCGCGAGCGGGCGCCGCAGCGGGCCGGGCGCGACCGCGGTCAGATCCGCCTGGAGCAGGACGTGGTCCAGGGGCTCGGGGAGGAGCGGGGCCAGCAGCCGGGCGGCGGACGCGGTCGCGACGGCCTGCTCGGGCGGTGAGAGGGGGGCCTGGGCGCGGGCGGCCGGACGGTGGTGGTGGGCGGGCAGCTTATCGCCGGGGCCGGCGGCCGGGGCGTCGTGCGCGGCGCCGCCAGGGCGGTCATGGGAGTGGTCATGCGGGTGGTCATGAGCGCCGGCGGACGGTTTCGTCGCGGGCGGCGTGCCCAGCAGGGCCCGCCCGTGCGCCGACAACGCGCCCCGGCCGGTCACGCCCAGCATCTCGGCCTCCGCCAGGGTCCACCGGGCGAGCCGGGAGCGCAGATCCCCGTCACCGGCCTGAGAACCGTGAGACCCCTGAGAGCTCTGCGAGCCCTGAGGCCCCTGCGGGCCGCGCAGGGGGCGTTCCCAGCGCAGGCGGGCCAGCAGCGCCTCCGCGTCGGGCGTGGCGCCCTCGGGCAGCGCGGCCAGCAGCGCCAGCACCCGGTGACGCACCTCGGGCGCGGCGGACCGGTCCAGGCCCGGACCCAGCGCCGACAGCGCCCGCTCCTTGAGATCCCGGCCGCCGACCACCCCGGAGGTCCGGGTCGCCGCCAGCCACGCCTGCGCCAGCTGGGCCCACCGCTCGGCGGGCGGCCGCTCCAGCCACTCGTCGTACTCCGGCGTCGCCGCGTACCGCTCGTCCGCCTCGCCGTCGGAGGCGAGCAGCCCCGCCGCGTACGCCAGCTCCACCCAGAACGCGGCCACCGGCTCGGACACGTCCAGCGCGACGGCCGTCCGCTTGAGGTCGCGCACGCTCAGCCCGCCGGCCCGCAGCACCGCGGGACCGCCCTCGTCCCAGTCCTTCAGCAGCTCCTCGACCGTCGCGAGCGCCGTGTACGCCTGCCCGGCCGCCGTCGCGTCCACAACCTGTGGAGGATGCACGGCGCCCGGCTCCACGGCCGGCGGCGCCGGTTCCGGCGCGCGATGAGCCCGCCCCCCGCGCAGATGCAGGGCGACCTCCCGGGGCAGGACGACGGTCCCGGGCGCCGTCGGCAGTAGCAGCCCCCGGTCCAGCAGCCAGCGCAGCCGCGCCGCCGGATCATGGGTGACCTACCCGTACGGCGGCCCCCACACCAGCCGCTCCAGCACGTCGAGGGAGTCGGCGGGGGCCTCGGCGAGCAGCGCGGCCATCTTCTTGCGGTGCCCGAAGAGGGCGGTGAGCGCGGCGACCGCGGACACCGAGTCATGCGTGGACGGCAGCCCGGCCGCCGCCACGATCTCCTGGATCCGGCCCGGCGACATGCCCGCCGTCGCCTCCCGCACATTCGGCCCGAGTCCCGTCGGGGACGGGTGCTGCGGGGACGGCGCGAGGAGTTCGCGGGCGGTGCGCACGAGGTGCAGGCGGTCGTCGGCGCCCCACACCAGGGCCTGCTCGCGCAGCGCGGCCAGGGCGCCGGGGAGCGCGTCGGCGACGGCCGGGTCGCGGGCGTCCCCCGCCATCAGCCCGAGCAGCTCCTCGTACGTCGCCGGGTCGTCGGCAACGGCCAGCGCCTCCGCACTCTGCAGGGCGAACCGGTCGAGCCGTTCCAGGGCGCGCACGACCGAGGCACGCGTGCCGGCCCGGGTGGCGAGCTGGGTGAGGTCGGTGGGGACCGGGGTGATGAGGTCGGGTCGGGCGCGCAGGAGCGCGGCCAGGGAAGCGTCGTCCCGGGCGCGGAGCGCTGCCGCCAGGGAGCGGGGGGCCAGCTGGTCCTCGGTGCTCATCTTGCCCACGGTAGCGGGTGCCTCTGCCGGTGGGGCGGGCGTCGACGGGGGCTGCCGCCCCGCTGCCCCCGCCGTCGGTCCTGCGAGGCCTGCCCTCGAACTCCTGCACTCTCGGCTGCGCGGCGCGGGCAAACAGACGGGGTAGCTTCTTCCCGTGGGGATCGAGAGCGACCAAGTCGTCTACGAGTATCTGAGCCGGGTCGGGGATGTCGCGCAGCAGCGGCAGTTGTCGTCGGCCACCCGGATGCGGCTCGTCTCCGAGCTGCGCAACGAGATCGACCGCCGCCGGGCGAAGGCCACGGTCGACTCGCCCGCCGCCGTCCGCCGCATCATCGACCGCCTCGGCAGCCCCGACGACATCGTCGCCGCCGCAGCCGACGGCGGCGCCGGCGCCCCGCAGACGCCGACGCCCGCCGTGCCCGTCCAACGGGACCGCGAGGAGCGGCCGGCGCGACCGGGGCGGTCGAAGGGGATCCGGCGGGTCGTGCCACGCCCCCGGCCCGGCTCGCCGCCCCCCGCACCCCCCTCCGACGTCCCGTCCCCGCCGCTGGAGGACGGCCGGGAGACGCCCGACTGGTGGCTGGACGAGCCCGCCCCGCTCGGCCTCGGCGACGACGTGCCGGGCTTCGTCGGCGGCGTGGAGATCCCCGACCTGCTCAAGCCCCCGCCGAGAGCGAAGGACGACGAGGACGAGGACGACGATGAGGACGAGGACGAGGTCCTTGTCGCGGGTGCGGAAGCGGAGGCGGCGGAGGACGAGGGCGCCGGCCTCCGCCGGCGTCGACGGCTTCGGTTCCGCCGGGCCTCCGCCGGTGGGCCGAGGCGTCGTTGGAGCAACCCGCTGCTCCTCCTCGCCGCCGCGTGCCTGGTCGCGGGTGCGGTGCTCGGCAACGGGAAGGGCCTCCTCGCGCTGGTCCTGGGCTGGGCCATCGCCTACGCCTCGCGACGGCTGACCGAGCGGGAGACGAAGGCGGCGGTCATGTGGCTGCCGGGTCTCTCGGTCACCGCCGGGCTGGTCTGGCTCTGGGGGCGGTCCACCAAGCGCTGGGGCGAGCCCATCGTCGACGGGCAGATGAGCGACGCCGTCGCCCAGACCTGGCCCTGGGTGCTCCGGGGTGCGGCCGTGGCGTCGGCGCTGTTCCTGGTCTGGCGCTCGCAGAAACAGAAGTAGGAGAAGCAGGAACAGAGAACAGGACAGAGAACAGGACGGTTGCGGCCGCCGGGCAGAATGGCCGCATGACGTCACCCGTGCTCACCGTCGGCTTCGACCTCGACATGACCCTGATCGACTCCCGGCCCGGCATCCGCGCCACCTACCTGGCGCTCGCCGAGCGGACGGGGACGTACATAGACGCCGACCTCGTGGTCACCCGCCTCGGTCCGCCGCCGGAGACCGAGCTGGCCCACTGGTACCCGGCGGAGCAGGTGGCGGCCGTCGCCGACGTCTACCGCTCGCTGTACCCCGAGCACGGGGTCACCGGAGCGACCGCGCTGCCCGGCGCCCGGGAGGCGATCGCGGCCGTGCAGGCGGCCGGCGGGCGGGCGATCGTCGTCACCGCCAAGCACCAGCCCAACGCGAAGCTGCAGGTGGAGTATCTGCGCCTGGCCCCCGACGCGGTGATCGGCGACCTGTGGGCCGAGCGGAAGGCGGAGGCGCTGCGCGAGCACGGCGCGCGCGTCTACGTCGGCGACCACGTGGGCGACGTCCGCGGCGCGCACGCCGCCGGGGCGCTCTCGGTGGCCGTGCCGACCGGGCCGATCGGTGCGGAGGAACTGCGGACGGCCGGTGCGGATATCGTGCTCGCCGACCTGACCGAATTCCCCGCCTGGCTCTCCGCCCACCTGGGCGACTAACGTTCCGCGCCCCGCGCCTGACGGCGGCCGGCCGCGACCGACTGGAGAACGCCCGCGGCGGCGATCAGGAAGCCGACGCCCATGAGCATGCTCAATCCGAACATGTACGTAGGAAAAGGCGTCGTGCCGAGGAACAGCGGGGCGACTGTGACGAGTGTGGCCACGGCGCCGACGAAGAACACGATGGCACCGGCACGGATCAGTCGGTCACCGGGGGCGGCGGAATTCGTTTGGGTTTTGTCACGCACCGGACCAGGGTAGTTCCCAGCCCTGAGGAACAACCGGGGGACGTCTTGTCACCGGACGCAAGACCATTAGCCTTGGTACCGGCGGGTCATGGACGACCCGCCCAAGTGCTATCCAGAGCCGTTCCGTAACGGTTCCAGAGCTGTTTCCGAAGCAGTTTTCCGACGAGTACGAGGACGAGGACAGACGTGCCTACCGGCAAGGTCAAGTGGTTCTGCTAGGCACATAGGGTCTCCGCCGTTTCCAACGAGCCATCCGGCTCCGACACACCGAGGACGAGGTCACATCCCATGCCGACGGGCAAGGTCAAGTGGTTCAACAGTGAGAAGGGCTTCGGCTTTCTCTCCCGTGACGACGGCGGTGACGTCTTCGTCCATTCCTCCGTCCTGCCTGCCGGAGTCGAGGCGCTGAAGCCGGGCCAGCGAGTGGAGTTCGGCGTCGTCGCCGGACAGCGCGGCGACCAGGCCCTCTCCGTCGTCATTCTCGACCCGACCCCGTCGGTCGCCGCGGCGCAGCGCAAGAAGCCCGACGAACTGGCCTCCATCGTCCAGGATCTGACCACCCTCCTGGAGAACATCACCCCGATGCTGGAGAAGGGCCGCTACCCGGAGAAGACCTCCGGCAAGAAGATCGCAGGTCTGCTGCGCGCGGTCGCCGACCAGTTGGACGTGTAGTCCCTCGGACAGGCCGACGTGAGCGACATACGAACCCAGCCCGGTGGCGGCGCTGCCGCCGCCCCGCCCCCGCCCCCTGAGCTGCTGGAGCGGATCCGGCGGCAGCGGCGGCACACCCTGGAACTGCTCACCGTGTCCAGCGTCGGCCTGGTCCCGTGGACGGTCCTGCTCTGGTTCACCCTGCCCAGCGGGTACACGGTCCGCCAGTGGCGCACGGCCTGGGTGGGATTCGACGTCCTGCTCGTGCTCGCGATGGCGTGCACCGCCCTGCTCGGCTGGCGTCGGCACCGGGCCGTCGCCGTGGCGGCCGCCGCGACGGCGGCCCTGCTGGTCTGCGACGCGTGGTTCGACGTGTCGCTCGCCCTCGGCACCCCCGACGTGTGGCTGTCGGCGGTGCTCGCGGTGTGCGTCGAACTGCCCCTGGCCGTGTTCCTCATCCGCAAGGTCCTGGGGATGCTGTCTTTGGCCCACTGGCCGCCCCGCACGCCTCTGGGCGAGGGCGACGACCGGAAACCCTAGGGAACCGGAACCTCAGGGGACCGGAAACCTCAGCGAACCGGAACCTCAGCGAACCGGCAGCTCAGGGAAAGGCCAGTGCCTCCGGCCCCAGGGCCGGAACCAAGCCCTCCGCCGCCGCCCGCGTCAGCAATCCCCGGATCGCCGCATACCCGTCCTCGCCCAGGTCCGCGGTGAACTCGTTGACGTACAGGCCGATGTGCTGGTCGGCGACGGTCGGGTCCATCTCCTGGGCGTGTTCCATGACGTACGGGCGGGAGGCCTCGGGGTCGTCCCAGGCGGCGCGCACGGAGGCGCGGACGGAATCGGCCAGCTTCGTCAGGGTCTTCGCCCCCAGCGACCGCTTGGCGATGATCGCGCCCAGCGGGATCGGCAGGCCGGTGGTGTCCTCCCAGTGCTCGCCCATGTCCGCGAGCTTGTGCAGGCCGTAGTTCTGGTAGGTGAAGCGGGCCTCGTGGATGACCAGGCCCGCGTCGATCTTTCCGTCCCGCACGGCCGGCATGATCTCGTGGAACGGCATGACGACGATCTCGCCGACGCCCCCGGGGACCGTCTCCGCCGCCCACAGCCGGAACAGCAGGTAAGCCGTCGACTTCTCGCTCGGCACGGCGACGGTACGGCCCGTCAGGTCGACGCCCGCCTCCCGCGTCAGCACCAGCGGCCCGCAGCCCCGCCCCAGCGCGCCCCCGCAGGGCAGCAGCGCGTACTCGTCGAGGACGTACGGCAGCACGGCGTACGACACCTTCAGCGCGTCGAGCTCGCCGCGCTCGGCCATGCCGTTGGTGATGTCGATGTCCGCGAAGGTCACGTCGAGGACGGGCGCGCCCGGCACGCGGCCGTGGGCGAGGGCGTCGAAGACGAAGGTGTCGTTCGGGCAGGGCGAGTACGCGATCTGCAGCGGCTGCGGCTGCTCACTGGTCATGCCTGTTCCAACTCTCCAGTACGGGTGCGAGCTTCCCGAAACCCTCGGTGAGGGCCGCCAGCGCCTCGCCGATGCGCCAGGCGGCACGGTCGCGCGGCCCGACGGGGTTGGAGACCGCGCGGAGCTCCAGCACGGGCACGCCGTGCGCGGCGGCCGCCTCGGCGACCCCGAACCCCTCCATCGCCTCGGCCAGAGCCCGCGGATGGCGCTCGCGCAGGGCGGCGGCCCGGACGGCGGTGCCGGTGACCGTCGACACGGTCAGGACGACGCCGGTGAGGGCCCCGGTGGCGGCCGCGGACTCACGTACGAGGGACTCGGGCGGACGGTGGGTGACGGCGCCGAAGCCCAGCTCGGTGACCGGCAGGAAGCCGTCGGCGGTCTCGGCGCCCAGGTCGGCGGCGGTGATCTCGTCGGCGAGGACCAGGGCGCCGAGGGGGGCGGCGGGCGCGAAGCCGCCGGCGATGCCCGTCGAGACGACGACGGTGTAGGGGTCGTCGTGCAGGGAGGCCGCGGTGAGGGCGGCAGAGACGGAGGCCGCGGCCAGGGCCGGGCCGACTCCGGCGGCGAGGAGGTCGAAGGCCACGTCGGGACGGTCCGCGTCCAGCCGGTGGAGCGTCACCCCGGGCAGGCGCGCCTCCTGGGCGGGCTCGACGAACGCCCGTGCCACCGCGTCCCGTTCGGCGGGGACCGCGGTGGCCACGAGGATGCGTGCGCGGGGCGTGGTCAGTCGTCCTTCTTGAGCTTGAAGGACCACAGGCCGGTCGCCGCCTGGCTGGCCTTCTTGCCGTCGCCCGCCTTGATGGTGACGAGCGTGGAGTCGCCCTGGGCGCCGTACTGGGCGTTGAAGAAGACGCTGCCCGGGATCGTCCGGTACGTCTTGTCGCTGTCCTCGGTGAGCGGCTGGCCGTTCATGAGGATCGTCCAGCGCTTGTCGGCGACGTCGGGGTCGACGCCGAAGCGGACGGTCTCGTCCGGGTCGACGCTGATGGACTTGATGTCCTTGTCGGCGAGGCACTTCGTCAGCGCCGCGGCGTCCAGGGTGTCGCCCTCGCCGCCGCAGGTGGCCTCGGAGCTGACCGAGTCGCGGCCGACGGTGATCGTGGACAGAGGGGTCGGCTTGTCGCAGGCCGACAGGACGAGCAGTCCGGCGGAAACGGCGCCGACGGCGGCGACGGCGCGGCGGCGTCGCACGGCGCCGAATGCATCAGCGGCTCCGCCGCGGGGCAGGATGGTCATGGCGGAAGGCTATCGGGCACGTCCAGCCGCCTCCCTACGCGGGGTACGGCGTGGCTGTGTGTTACGCCACGCGGGGCTTCGCACCGCTTCCCTGCCGGACCGAGGACAGCAGGCCGCGGACCGTGGTCAGCCAGCCCAGCGCGACCACCGCGGCGGCCACCGACAGGCCCAGCGTGCCGTTCAGCGGCATCACGATGCCGACCGCGCCGCCGAACACCCAGCACACCTGGAGGATGGTCTCCGAGCGGGCGAACGCCGAGGTGCGCACCAGTTCCGGCACGTCGCGCTGGATCAGCGCGTCCAGGGACAGCTTGGCGAGCGCCTGCGAGAACCCGGCGACCGCCGCCAGACAGGCCACCAGGAACGCCCCAAAGAAGAGGGCGGCGACGAGCACCGCGCCCAGGACGACGGCGACGACCGTGACGATGATCAGCTCCGGGGCCTTGGAGCGCAGCCACGCCCCCACCGCCGTGCCGAGCGCGTTGCCCACGCCCGCCGACACGGCCACCATGCCCAGCGACACCGCCGCGCTCTGCCCGGTCAGCGGGTGCTCGCGCAGCAGGAACGCCAGGAAGAAGGTGAGGAACCCGGACAGCCAGCGGAGGGCCGCGTTGGCGCCCAGGGCGTGGGTGACGGCGATGCCGACCGTCCTGAGGCCCGGCCGCTTCACTTCCCTGCGGTGCGGGCCGTGCAGGTGCTGCTCGTCGGCGGCGAGCAGGGCGACGTCCTCGCCCTTGGCGGAGTCCACCTTGCGGGGCAGCGAGAACGACAGGATCGTGCCTGCCACGAAGATCGCGAAGGCGCCGTAGAGCGGATAGCGCGGCCCGAGGGCCTGCAGTCCGGCGCCGATGGGCGCGGCGATGCCGGTGGCCAGGAGGCCGCCCAGGGTGACGCGTGAGTTCGCCTTGACGAGGGAGAAGCGGGGCGGCAGCAGACGGGGCACGACGGCGCTTCTGACCACCCCGTACGCCTTGGAGGAGACGAGCACGCCGAGCGCGGCCGGGTACAGCTCGATGCTGCCGGTGGCGACCGCGCCGGACAGGACGAGCGCGAGGATCGCCCGGGCGACCATGGACCCGGCCATGGCGGCGCGCCGGCCGTGCGGGAGCCGGTCGAGGAGCGGGCCGATCACGGGGGCGAGGACGGTGAAGGGGGCCATGGTGATGGCGAGGTAGAGCGCGACGCGCCCACGGGCCTCGTCGGTCGGCACCGAGAAGAAGACGGTGGAGGCGAGCGCGACGGTGATCATGACGTCGCCGGCGCCGTTCACGGCGTGCAGTTCGATCAGCTTGCCGAGCCCGGACTCGCCGGCGCCGTGTGCGTGCGTGGCCTTCCTGATGCCGCGGGCGGTGCCGGTGAACGGGAGGTGCAGGGCACGGCCGACCGCGCGGACGGACCCGCTCATCCGGCCCGAACCGCTCACCCGGCTCCTCCCCTTGATCCCCTTCGTCGCACCGATGCCGGTGGCGCCCTGGGGTGTCTGCGCGGCTGCCACCCCGTCATAGTGCCCCGAGAACGCGGTATGTAGTGGGGTTACCGCGCGTATGGCCGTGTGATCGGGCATTCTGGGAGCGTTCGGTGGGGGGAAACGTCCCGTCGGTGTAGGCCGAGCGTCCGGGAGCAGGTAGCGTGCGTAGCGCGCCGTGGCGATCGTTCTCGGCCGCGCGCCTCCCGGCCATCCCGCAGAATGGATGACAGCAGGTGCGCCCGAGCGCGATCGGGCGCGGACGTCGACGCGGCCCTTTGGTCCGCTCCGTCCGCACCCGCCGCCTTCAGGCAGGCGCACCGAGAGACGGCGTAGGAGAGAAGCGATACCTGTGAGCGCAGCGACCACGCGAAGCCGCACCCCCGACCGCCTGTGCGCCGAGGCGGTCGACCTCGCCCGTGCCGCAGCCGAGGAGGCAGCCGCCCCCGGCGTGGTCGGCGAGCACGTAGGGATGCTCTCCGAGGGCGACCGTGTCGTCACCCACTACTTCGAGTGCAAGGAGCTCGGGTACCGGGGCTGGCGCTGGGCGGCGACGGTGGCGCGGGCCTCCCGCGCGAAGATCGTCACCCTGGACGAGGTGGTTCTCCTCCCCGGCCCCGACGCGGTGCTGGCCCCGGAGTGGGTCCCGTGGAGCGAGCGGCTGCGGCCCGGGGACATGGGTCCCGGCGATCTCCTGCCCACGGACGCGGAGGACCTCCGGCTGGAGCCGGGCTTCACCGGCGTGGACGAGCCGCTGCCGAACTCGCCGTTCTCCGAGGAGATGGCCGAGCTGGTGGAGGCGGAGGACGCCGAGGTGACTCCGGCCGCGCCGGCGCAGCTGCCCACGGCGCCGGTGCGGGGGACGATCGCCGCGGTGGCCGAGGAGCTGGGGATGCGCCGGGCGCGGGTGCTGTCCCGGTACGGCCTGCACGTTGCCGCGGACCGCTGGGAGGAGGGCTTCGGCCCCCAGACGCCGATGGCCCAGGCGGCCCCCGCGACCTGTGTGAGCTGCGGTTTCCTCACCCCCATCGGGGGCTCCCTGGGACAGGCCTTCGGTGTCTGCGCCAACGAGTTCTCCCCGGCGGACGGCCGGGTCGTCTCCTTGGCGTACGGCTGCGGGGGCCACTCGGAGGCGGCGGTCATGCCCGCGCCGCCGCGGCCCCCCGCGCCGGTGATCGACGAGACCCGGGTGGACCCCTTCCCGCTGCGGCCCGCCCCGGACTCGGGCTCGGTGCCGGAGGCGACGGACGAGGACACGGCGGAGCTGGGGCACTCCTGACCCGGCTCCCCGGCCCGATGTGACGAAGGTCTCACTGGCTGGGGGTCTTCGGGCGGGCTTCGTGACGTGCGCGGCCGGCGGCCGACTCCGCCGCCCTACGGCATCAGGGCCCGGGAGTCCAGGCGGCACGGCCACTCTTCGCGAGCGGTACCTTCGTCCTCACGCCGATGAGGAGAGTGGAACACGTGAGCAAGTTCGTGCGGCCGGCGCCCGAGGGCGCGGACCCCTTCGGCACGGCCCGCCTGCGTCGCGGAGTGCTGGACGCCTGGGCCACGAGCCCCGCCCGTTTCCGGGAGGACGCCAACGCCGAGGAGGATCTCGTCCTCGGCGGGTACCGGGACCGGCTCGTCGTCGAGCTCGCTCAGAACGCCGCCGACGCCGCGGCCCGGGCCGGAGTGCCGGGGCGACTGCGGCTCACCCTCCGGGACGGCGTCCTCGTCGCCGCCAACACAGGCGCCCCCCTGGACGCCGCGGGCGTCGAGTCCCTCGCCACCCTCCGTGCCTCCGCCAAGCGTGAGGCCCAGCAGTCGGCCGTGGCCGTCGGACGGTTCGGCGTCGGGTTCGCCGCCGTCATCGCCGTCACCGACGAGCCCGCCGTGGTGGGCCGCCACGGCGGTGTCCGCTGGTCCCTCGCCGAGGCCCGCGAGCTGGCCCGGGACACCGCCCGGCACAGCCCCGGACTCGGCGACGAGATCCGGCGGCGCGACGGACATGTGCCGCTGCTCCGGCTGCCCTTCGCCGCCCAGGGCACCGCGCCCGACCCGTACGACACGGCCGTCATCCTGCCGCTGCGCGACCCGGCCGCCGCCGATCTCGCCGAGCGGCTCCTCACCGCCGTCGACGACGCCCTGCTCCTCGCCCTGCCGGGGCTGGCGGAGGTCGTGATCGAGATCGACGGTCACGCCCCGCGCACCCTGAGCCGTTCCGCCGACGGCGCCCTCACCGTCGTCGAGGACACCCGGGACGGCAGCACCCGGTGGCGGGTCGCCGCCGCGCACGGTTCCCTCGGCCCCGAGCTGCTGGCCGACCGGCCGGTGGAGGAGCGGCTGCGGCCCCACTGGTCGGTCACCTGGGCCGTGCCCGTCGACGAGGACGGCGCGCCCGTGCGGCCCCGCACCACCCCCGTCGTTCACGCGCCCACCCCCAGCGACGAGTCCCTCGGCGTGCCCGCCCTGCTGATCGCCTCCTTCCCGCTGGACACCACCCGCCGGCACGCCGCCCCCGGACCGCTGACCGACCACCTCGTGCAGCGGGCGGCGGACGTGTACGCCGAACTCCTCGCCGGCTGGCGGCCGGTGGGCGCCGGGATCATCGACCTGGTGCCCGGCCCGCTGGGCAAGGGCGAGCTCGACGGGGCCCTTCGCCAGGCCGTCCTCGAACGGCTGCCGCGGACGGCTTTCCTGCCGCCCGCCGTCGAGCCCGTCAAGAACCGGCCCGACGAGCACGCCGAGCACGCCGAGCACGACGTCGAGCTTCCCGAAGCCCTCCGGCCCCGGGACGCCGAGGTCGTCGAGGGCGCGGGCGCCGAGACCGTGCGGGTGCTGGCGGAGGTCCTGCCGACCCTGCTGCCCGCCGGGCTGGAGCGGCGGGCGGAGCTGCGCACGCTGGGCGTGGCCCGGATCCCGCTCGCCGACGCCATCGACCGGCTGGCCGGTCTGGAGAAGGACCCGGACTGGTGGTACCGGCTCTACGACAGCCTCGCGGGCGTCGATCCGGACCGGCTCTCGGGGCTGCCCGTGCCGCTGGCCGACCGGCGGACCACCATCGGCCCGCGCCAGGTGCTGCTGCCCCTCCCCGACGGGCCCACCCCCGACGACACCTGGGCCGCCACCTCCGCCTCCCTCGCCCGGCTCGGCCTCAAGGTCGCCCACCGGGACGCCGCACACCCCCTCCTGGAGAAGCTCGGCGCCCTGCCCGCCACGCCCCGCGCCGTCCTGACCACCCCGCAGGTGCGGGCAGCCGTCGCCGCGTCCCTGGACGACGACGGCGGCGCCTGGGACGACCAGGACACCCCGGACGCCGAAGAACTCGCCGACCTGGTCCTCGCCCTCGTCCGGGACGCCGGTCTCGAACCCGGCGACGAGCCCTGGCTCGGCGCCCTCGCGCTGCCCGACGAGGACGGCGAACTCGTCCCCGCAGGTGAACTCGTCCTCCCCGGCAGCCCGTTCGCCTCCGTCATCCGCGAGGACGAACTCGCCGCCGTCGACGCCGAGTTGGCGGACAAATGGGGTGAACAGCCGCTCGCGGCCTGTGGCGTCCTCGCCGACTTCGCGCTCGTGCGCGCCACCGACGTCGTCCTCGACCCGGACGAACTGGAGCCGCGCGACGGGGACTTCGCCGAACCCGACGACGCCGGTCTGCTGGACGCCGTCGACGTGTGGTGCGAGGACATCCTCGACCGCTTCCCCGACTCGCCCGTGCCGCCCGTCGCCACCGAACTCGTCGCCGTCCGCGACCTCGACCTCGTCGACGAGGACCGCTGGCCGCAGGCCCTCGCGCTGCTCGCCCGGCCGCCGCTGCGCGACGCCCTCACCCAGCCCGTCCGCATCCTCCTCCCGGACGGCACCCACGAGGTCGTACGCCCGTACACGGCCTGGTGGCTGCGCGGAAACCCGGTGCTCGACGGCCGCCGCCCGGCCGGCCTGCTGGCCGCCGGCGGCGACCCGCTCCTGCACGGCCTGTACGACGAGGCCGACGCCACCGGGTTCGACGACGAGCAGGTGCTGCGGGCGCTGGGCGTACGGACGTCCGTGGCGGCCCTCCTCGACGAGCCCGGCGGCTCCGCCGAACTCCTCGACCGGCTCGCCGACCCCGAACGCCCCGTCACCTCCGCCCAACTGCACGGCCTCTACGGCGCGTTGGCCGAGCTGGACCCCGAGCAGGTGACCCTGCCGGACGAGCTGCGGGCCGTCGTAGACGGGCGGGTCGAGGTCGTGGACGCCGCCGACGCCGTCGTCGTCGACTCACCCGATCTGCTGCCGTTCACGGAGGGCGTCCCGCTGCTGCCCGTACGGCCCGCCCGGGCCGCCGAGCTGGCCGAGCTGTTCCAGGTGCGGCGACTGAGCGAGTCCGTCACGGGGGCCGTCGACTCCGAGGGCGCCGAGCACGACGTGCCGGAGTCGGTGCGGGTGCTGCTCGGGCCGCTCACCCCCGACACGTACGTCGAGCACGAGGAACTCGTCGTCGACGGCGTGGAGATCGACTGGCGGCTGACGGACGACGGCGTCCTGCACGCCGCCACCCTGGAGGGCGTCGCCGCCGGGCTCGCCTGGGCGGCCCGCCAGTGGCCGCGCCGGTTCGAGGTCGCGGCCCTGCTCGAGGACCCGTCACGCACTCAGGAACTGGCCAGGGACCGCTGGTTCGACTGAGGGCTCGGGTGAAGAAATTCCCCACGAATTCCTCACGGGACGTACAACCATCCGTCCCCGTCGGCCATCTGATGGGGTGAGTCAACAGACTCCACCATCACTTTGGGCCCCGGATGTGACGACGAGCCGCGTGAGCGGCCACCGTCCGGGGCCCCTCTCCTCAGGGGGAAACGCAATGCGCATACGCGCCACCGTGGTCGCCGTCACCGGCGCCGTGGCCCTGTCCGCCTTCGCCGTGCCGGCCGCACAGGCCACCGGCAGCGACTCGCACAGCCGTGTCGACACCTTCAAGGCCCTGCACGCGGCCACCTCCGGCAAGAGCGCCTTCACCGGTTCGACCGCCGCCGACACCGGCACCCCGTACGCGCTGGACGCCAAGTTCGGCAACGTCCGGATCAACAACGGCAAGCCGATCCTCGCGAGCACCGGCGGCAAGGCCACCGCCCCGGTCACCTTCACGGTCACGCACGGCGCGGGCGTCGACGTCACCGCGGACGACACCGAGCTGGACCTGCTCATCTACCGCGGCAACTCCGATGAGCCGGACAACCTCCTCATCGGCGACGACTGGCCGTCCTGCACCAACACCTCGGCCACGGTCGCCACCTGCAAGGGCACCATCGACATCCTCCCGGCCGACGAGCTGGAGAACGTCGACGCCACCACGTGGAAGGCGGCCGGCTACATCGTCGACTGGAACGACGTCGACCCGAACGCCACCGACATCGACTTCAGCAAGGTCGGCTACGTCGAGGCCGACTCCCTGGCCGTCACCAAGCTGCAGCGCGCGTCCAAGCTGACGGTCAACGCCGCGCCGGAGCCGGTGAAGAAGGGCAAGACCATCACCGTCACGGGCCGCCTGACCCGCGCCAACTGGGACACCGGCACGTACACCGGTTACGCCGGCGTCTACGCCCAGCTGCAGTTCCGCAAGGCGGGCACCACGACCTACAGCACGGTGAAGTCCGTCAAGACCACCTCGACCGGCGGTCTGGCCACCACCGTCAAGGCCGGCGTGGACGGCTACTACCGCTACTCCTTCGTCGGCACCACGACCTCCCCGGCGACCGTCGCCGCGGGTGACTACGTCGACGTGCGGTAACTCGGCACACGCAGAACGTGAGAGCGGCCGGCCCCGGGACCTCCGGGACCGGCCGCTTTCGGTTCAAGGCGAGCGCTAAGCGGGGAAACGGCGGTCGACCCATTTCCAGGAGAACTCCAGGGCGACCGACGCCACCGCCGCCACACCCACCGCGATCCACGGCATCGTCACCCCGACCAGCTTCAGCGCGAAGAAGTGCTGGAGCCAGGGGACCACCAGGACGAGCAGGAACGCGGCGCCCATCGAGGCCACCAGCAGCACCCGCCACCAGGTGTACGGGCGGGCGATGATCGCCAGCACCCACATCGAGATCAGGAACAGCGTGAGCGTCGCCGCGCTGGTCTCGGCGTCCAACGAGCCCTCGCCGACGTAGTAGTGACGGGCGATCAGATACGTCACGAAGGTCGCGACGCCCGCGATCACCCCGCCCGGGATCGAGTACCGCATCACCCGCCGTACGAAGTGCGGGCGGGCCCGTTCCGTGTTGGGGGCGAGAGCGAGGAAGAACGCCGGGACGCCGATGGTCAGGGTGGACAGCAGCGTGAGGTGGCGGGGCAGGAACGGGTACTCGACCTGCCAGCACACCACCAGCAGCGCCAGCAGCACCGAGTAGACCGTCTTCACCAGGAACAGGGTCGCCACGCGGGTGATGTTGCCGATGACCCGCCGGCCCTCCGCGACCACCGACGGCAGTGTCGCGAAGCTGTTGTTCAGCAGCACGATCTGCGCGACGGCCCGGGTGGCCTCGGAGCCCGACCCCATCGCCACGCCGATGTCGGCGTCCTTCAGCGCGAGGACGTCGTTGACGCCGTCTCCGGTCATCGCGACCGTGTGCCCGCGGGACTGGAGCGCGCCGACCATGTCCCGCTTCTGCTGCGGGGTGACCCGTCCGAACACGGTGCCCTCGTCCAGGGCCTGCCCCATGCCGGCCTGGTCGGCGGGCAGCCGGCGGGCGTCCACCGTGCCGCCGTCGAGCCCCAGCTTCGCGGCCACCGCCCCCACCGACACCGCGTTGTCGCCGGAGATGACCTTGGCGTGGACGTTCTGCTGGGCGAAGTAGCGCAGGGTGTCGGCGGCGTCGGGCCGTAGCCGCTGTTCGAGGACGACGAGGGCGGCGGGCTTGGCGTCGTGGGCCGGGTCGGGGTCGTCGAGGTCGCGGGCGGCGCGGGCCAGCAGCAGCACGCGCAGGCCCTGCTCGTTGAGCCGCTCGGTGTCGGCGAGGGCGGGGGCGTCGTCGGCCAGCAGCACGTCCGGCGCCCCCAGCAGCCAGGTGTTGTTCTCCCCGTTGCCCTCGCTGAAGCTGGCGCCGCTGTACTTGCGGGCGGAGGAGAACGGCAGGGACTCGGTGCAGCGCCAGTCCTCGGCGTCGGGGTAGGCGGCGATGACGGCCTGCAGGGAGGCGTTGGGCCGCGGGTCGGACTCCCCGAGGGCGCCGAGCACCCGCCGTACGTACGTCTCGTCGAAGCCGTCGAGGGTCCTGAGCTCGGTGACGTCCATGCCGCCCTCGGTGAGGGTGCCGGTCTTGTCCAGGCAGACGGTGTCGACGCGGGCGAGGCCCTCGATGGCCGGGAGTTCCTGCACGAGGCACTGTTTCCGGCCGAGCCGGATGACGCCGATCGCGAAGGCGACGGAGGTGAGCAGGACCAGCCCCTCCGGGACCATCGGGACGATGCCGCCGATGGTGCGGGCGATCGAGTCCTTGAGGTCGTTGTTCTTCACGAACAACTGGGTGACGACCAGGCCGATCGCGGCCGGGATCATCATCCACGTCACGTACTTGAGGATGGTGGAGATGCCGGAGCGCAGCTCGGAGTGGACGAGGGTGAAGCGGGAGGCCTCCTCGGCGAGCTGGGCGGCGTAGGCCTCGCGGCCGACCTTCGTGGCCCGGAAGGCGCCGCCGCCGGCCACCACGAAGCTGCCCGACATGACCTGGTCGCCGGGGCGTTTCACGACGGGATCGGCCTCGCCGGTGAGCAGCGACTCGTCGATCTCCAGCCCGTCGGCCTCGACGCACACCCCGTCCACGGCGACCCTGTCGCCGGGACCGATCTCGATGAGGTCGTCCAGGACGAGCTCGGAGGTGGAGACCTCGACCGCCGTGCCGTCGCGGCGGACGGTGGGGCGGGCCTCGCCGACGACGGCGAGGGAGTCCAGGGTCTGCTTCGCCCGCCACTCCTGGATGATGCCGATGCCGGTGTTGGCGAGGATCACGAACCCGAACAGGCCGTCCTGGATGGGCGCGACGGCGAGCATGATCACCCACAGGACGCCGATGATCGCGTTGAACCGGGTGAAGACGTTCGCCCGGACGATCTCGCCGACGGTGCGACTGCTGCGGACGGGTACGTCGTTCACCTGACCGCGCACGACGCGGTCCGCGACCTCGGCGGCGGTGAGACCGGTCGCCGTCGTCGGCACGGAGGCGGGCGCGTCGGTGTGGGCCATGGAATCGACGGTACGTGTGGATATCGGCGTTCACCCGTCGGAGGGGCGGAAGATCCGACCTGGGGAGGAGACGGATAGTGCGCCGGTTGTACGGCCAGGGCCCGTTCTACTCGGCGGGCGGCGTCTCGGTGCTCTCGGCCGCGGCTGCGGGCGCCGCTGCCGCCGAGGTGTCCGCGGCCGCCGCCGCGCGTTTGATCGCCGCGTCCCGGCTGCGCACGATCCGGATGCCGATCAGTCCCAGCCCGGCTCCGGCCAGACAGGTCCACAGCCACCACAGATGGCCGTGGTCGTCGAACCAGCCGTAGAAGGGGAGCTGGACGATGAAGAGGACGAACCAGAGGATCGTGCCGCCGGTGATGGTGGCGACGACCGGGCCCTCCAGGGGCTCCGGCGCCTCGTGCTTGGTGGGTCCCGAGAAAAACGCGGCCATGGGGCACAGCTTACGAGCAGGTCACATCTACGCGCGGAGATGGCTGTTCTGAACGCTATAGGTTCATACTGAAACGGTTTGTGTCTGACCACTTCTCTTCGTAGGAACCGCCAAAACATGTCCAGCCCCGCCCTCGGCGCCCTCGACCGCTACTTCCGCATCTCCGAGCGGGGCAGCACACTGCCGCGCGAGATCCGGGGCGGTTTTGCCACCTTCTTCGCCATGGCGTACATCATCGTGCTGAACCCGATCATCCTCGGCAGCGCAAAGGACATGTACGGGCACCAGCTCGACAACGGTCAGCTGGTCACCGCCACCTGTGTGACGGCCGCCTTCACCACCCTCCTCATGGGCGTGATCGGCAACGTGCCCATCGCGCTGGCCGCCGGCCTCGGCGTGAACTCGGTGGTCGCGCTCCAGCTCGCGCCCCGGATGTCCTGGCCGGACGCCATGGGCATGGTCGTGCTCGCGGGCTTCGTGGTGATGCTCCTGGTCGCCACCGGCCTGCGCGAGCGCGTGATGAACGCCGTGCCCTTCGGTCTGCGCAAGGCGATCTCGATCGGTATCGGCCTGTTCATCATGCTGATCGGGCTCGTCGACTCCGGCTTCGTCAGCCGCATCCCGGACGCCGCCCACACCACCGTCCCGCTCCAGCTCGGCGCCGACGGTCACCTCAACGGCTGGCCGGTCCTCGTCTTCATCCTGGGCGCGCTGCTCACGCTGGCCCTGATCAGCCGCAAGGTGCCCGGCGCGATCCTGATCTCGATCGTCGCGATGACCGGCCTCGCGCTGATCATCGACGCCGTCGCCACGATCCCCTCCTGGGGCCTCACCACCCCGAAGTGGCCCGGCAACCCCGTCGCCAGCCCCGACTTCGGTCTCATCGGCGACGTCAGCCTCTTCGGCGGGTTCGACAAGGTCGGCGTGCTGACCGGCATCCTCTTCGTCTTCACCGTGCTGCTGTCGTGCTTCTTCGACGCGATGGGCACGATCATGGGCGTCTCCGACGAGGCCAAGCTGACCAACGCCAAGGGCGAGATGCCCGGCATCAACAAGGTCCTCTTCGTCGACGGTCTCGCGGTCGCCGCGGGCGGCGCCAGCTCCTCCTCCGCCACCACCGCTTTCGTGGAGTCCACAGCCGGCGTCGGCGAGGGCGCCCGCACCGGCTTCGCGAACCTCGTCACGGGCGGCCTGTTCACCGTCGCGCTGTTCCTCACGCCGGTCGCCACGATGGTCCCGTCCCAGGCCGCCACCCCGGCACTGTTCGCGGTGGGCTTCCTGATCCTGGCGGGCTCGGTCAAGGAGATCGACTGGAGCGACTACACGATCGCCATGCCCGCCTTCATCACGATGGTGATGATGCCGTTCACCTACTCGATCACCAACGGCATCGGCATGGGCTTCATCGCCTTCGTGCTGCTGCGCCTGGCGGCCGGGCGCGGCCGGGACGTCCCGGTGCCGATGTACGTGGTCTCCGCCGTCTTCACCTTCTACTACCTGATGCCGGCCCTGGACCTGACCTGACCCTCTCTGTGACCGGGCCGCCGGGCGACCGGGGCGACCGGGAGGCCGGGTTCACATGAGCCCGTAGAACTTCTCCGTCTCCTCGACGGCGGTCTGGAACCGCTCGTCGAAGTCATCACGAATGAGCGTCTGGACGACGTAGTCCTGGACGCTCATTCCCCTTTTCGCGGCATGCTGCCGGAGTCGTTCGAGCAGCTCCCCGTCGATCCGCAGGCTGAGCACAGTGGTCCCCATGAGACCAGGGTCGCGTCCGCGCACCGAAGTCCGGTCACTTTCCGCTGTCTACTCACTCGTTCGAGTGAGCGTGATGCCTCCGTGGCCAGGGTCACGGGAATCCTGGCGCGCCCCAGCTTGTTTAGCGAGAGTAATGAGTTACCCTAAAGAGATGCCTGACCTAAGCCATGGCGACGACGCGGCCGCCGTGAACTCCCTGCGATCAGCCGTGATGCGGCTGTCCCGTCGGCTCAAGCACCAGCGGGTCGACGAGTCGCTGAGCCCCACCGAGATGTCGGTGCTCGGCACCCTCTCCCTCTGCGGCAGCGCCACACCCGGCGAACTCGCCCGCAAGGAGCATGTGCAGCCGCCCTCGATGACCCGCATCGTGGCGCTGCTGGAGGCCAAGGGCCTGGTCCGGCTGGAGCCGCATCCCGAGGACCGGCGCCAGAAGGTCGTCACGAAGACCGAGCAGGCCGAGACCATGCTCGCGGAGAGCCGCGCCAAGCGGAACGCCTTCCTGGCCACCCTGGTCGACGGCCTCGACGAGGACGAGTGGGCGAAACTGCGCGCCGCCGCCCCCGTGCTGGAGAAACTCGCGCATCTGTAAGCAGTCTTCGAGGAGGCGAACCCTTTTGAGTACGGGATCCGGAGCAGATTCCGCCCCCGCACCGACCACCCACGACTCTCCCCCCGGCACTCCGGGGGGCGCCGGCACGTCCCCCCGCAAGGCCTCGATGTTCAGCTCCCTGAGCGTCAGGAACTACCGGCTGTTCTTCCTCGGCCAGGTCGTCTCCAACATCGGCACCTGGATGCAGCGCATCGCCCAGGACTGGCTGGTCCTCAGCCTCACCGGCTCCGCGACCGCCGTCGGCATAACGACGGCCCTGCAGTTCCTGCCGATGCTCCTCTTCGGCCTCTACGGCGGGGTCCTCGTCGACCGCCTCCCCAAGCGCCGCGCCCTGCTGTTCACCCAGTCCGCGATGGCTCTCACCGGCATCGTGCTGGCCGCCCTGACCCTCTCCGGGCACGTCGAGGTCTGGCACGTGTACGTGGTCGCCTTCGCCGTCGGTCTCGCCACCGTCGTCGACAACCCGGCCCGCCAGTCCTTCGTCTCCGAGATGGTCGGCCCGGACCAGCTGCAGAACGCGGTCAGTCTCAACTCCGCCAACTTCCAGTCCGCCCGCCTCGTCGGCCCCGCCGTCGCCGGTCTGATGATCACCGGCGTGGGCACCGGCTGGGCGTTCCTCGCCAACGGCCTGTCCTTCGTCGCGCCCATCGCCGGCCTGCTGCTGATGCGGCCCCGCGAACTGCACGTCGTCGAGCGCGCGCCCCGCGGCAAGGGCCAGCTGCGGGAGGGACTCCACTACGTCGCCGGCCGCCCGGACCTGATCTGGACCATCGTCCTCGTCGGCTTCATCGGGACCTTCGGCTTCAACTTTCCCGTCTACCTCTCCGCCTTCGCCGACGACGTCTTCCACGCGGGCGCCGGCTCCTACAGCCTCTTCAACACGCTGATGGCGGTCGGCTCGCTGGCGGGCGCCCTGCTGGCGGCCCGGCGCGGCACAGCCCGCATGCGGGTGATGATCGCCGCCGCGGTGGCCTTCGGCGCGATGGAGATCGTGGCCTCGCTCGCCCCCTCGCTCTGGCTGTTCGCGCTGCTCATGGCCCCGATCGGGATGTTCGGCATGACGATCAACGTCACGGCGAACACCAGCATCCAGATGGGCACCGACCCGGCCATGCGAGGCCGGGTCATGGCCCTCTACATGATGGTGTTCCTGGGCGGCTCGCCGGTGGGCGCGCCGATCGCCGGCTGGGTCACGGACGCGTACGGCGTCCGGGCGGGCCTCGCGGTCGGCGGCGTGATCTCGGCCGCCGCCGCCGTCACCGTCGGCCTGGTCCTGGCCCGCGTCGGCAACCTGCGCCTGTCGGTGGGCTGGAATCACGGACACCCGCGCGTGCGGTTCGTGCCGCGGGAGCGGCGGGAGGAGCTGGCGACGGTGGCGTAGGAGGGCGTCCTGGTCAGTCGAGGGGGAACTCGTCGGTCTCGAGGACGAGGCCGATCGGGGTACCGGTCAGGTCGATGTCATTCCCGAAGGGAAAGCTGACGTCGCTGTGGTACTTGCCGTCCTTCGGCAGGGTGTGCAGATGCCAATCGCCGGTGTACGGGTCCACGATCAGGTACACCGGCACTTCGGCCGCGGCGTAGGCGTCCTTTTTCGATCCGTAGTCGTTGGCCGCCGTGTCCTTGGAGATGACCTCGGCCACGAATTCCACGTCCTGATAGCGCCAGCGGCCCTTGCTGTCCTTCACTGACCGTTCGGCCATGGCCACCACATCGGAGGCGAAGCCGTTCAGATGTCCGGGGAAGTCGATCCGCACGTCCGACGCCAGCCGGTTGCGCGGGAACTTGCCGCGCAGCTGCTCCAGGATCCCGAAGACGATCTCAAAGTGTGTCTGCCGCTGCGGCGACATGAAGATGTTCCCCCCGACGATCTCGACCTTCGTTCCCTCGGGGATGGGCATCTTCTCAAGCCACTCGAACAAGACGTCCAAAGTCAGCTCGCCGCACTCCTCGGCCATCTCGATCCTGTCGTCAAGGACGGTCATCGTGGCGCTCCTCCCCGGCTTCCGCTTGGACACGGGCAGCCGCGCAGTACAACGATACGCACAGTGACCAGGACACGCTCAGGCGTGCGGGCGCCGGGGGGAGACTGACTTCATGAGACTCTTCGCCGCCGTGCTGCCCCCGGACGACGTCGCCCATGAACTCGACGCCGAACTGGTCGAGTTGCGCAAGCTGCCCGGCGCGGACGGGCTGCACTGGACGGGCCGCCCCGGCTGGCACTTCACCCTCGCCTTCTACGGCGAGGTCGACGACGACCTCGTACCGGAGCTGTCGGCGCGGCTGGAGCGGGCCGCGCACCGCAGCGCGCCGTTCCCGCTGGCGTTGCGCGGCGGGGGACAGTTCGGGCGCGGGCGGGCGCTGTGGACGGGGGCGAGCGGAGACGTGCCCGCCCTCCGCCTGCTCGCCGACCGGGCCGAGGCGGCGGCGCGCAAGGCGGGCGTGGAGATGGGCGAACACCGCCGCTACAAGGCGCACCTGACGCTGGCCCGCAGCCGGGACGCGGTGGACGCGCGGCCGTACGTCGAGGCGCTGGACGCCTTCGAGAGCCGTACCTGGACGGTGGGGGAGCTGGTACTGGTGCGCAGCAACCTGCCGAAGTCCGGGGTGCCGGGGGAGCAGCCGCGTTACGAGCCGGTCGGGCGCTGGGCTCTGGGCGGGGCCGGTTAGTCTCGACGCGTGGACCCGAAGACCCGGAACCGGATCATGGCCGGTGCGCTCGTACTGATGTTCGTGGTGGTGGCGGTGGCGGCGGCGGTCGGCAGATGACCGCCGCCGACCGCCCCCGCACGCTGCCCTGCCCTGTGACGCCCTGCCCTGTGACGCCCTGCCTCGCGATGCTCTGCCCTTGATGCTCTGCCCTTGATGCTCTGAGGCGCGATGCTGTGAGGCGCGGGCGTCCTGCCAGGGGACCTACCAGGCGAAGGCCTCCGGGGACGGGCCCGGGCCGGGGAAGATCTCGTTCAGGCCGGACAGCAGGTCCTCGCTCAGCTCCAGCTCGACCGCGCGCACGGCGGAGTCGAGCTGCCCGGCGGTGCGCGGCCCGACGATCGGGCCGGTCACACCGGGCCGGGTGAGCAGCCAGGCCAGTGCGGCCTCGCCGGGCTCGGCGCCGTGCTTTTCGAGAAGGTCCTCGTACGCCTGGATCTGGGTGCGGACGGCGGGGTCGGCGAGGGTGTCGGCGGCCCGGCCGCTCGCCCGGCGCCCGCCCTCGACCTCCTTCTTGATGACGCCGCCGAGCAGACCGCCGTGCAGCGGCGACCAGGGGATGACCCCGAGGCCGTACTCCTGCGCGGCCGGGACGACCTCCATCTCGGCGCGCCGCTCGGCCAGGTTGTAGAGGCACTGCTCGCTGACGAGCCCGAACGACCCGCGCCGGGCCGCGACCTCGTTGGCCTGGGCGATCTTGTAGCCCGGGAAGTTGGACGACCCGGCGTAGAGGATCTTCCCCTGCTGCACCAGCACGTCGATCGCCTGCCAAATCTCCTCGAAGGGAGTGGCGCGGTCGATGTGGTGGAACTGGTAGAGATCGATGTGGTCCGTCTGCAGCCGCTTGAGGCTGGCGTCGACGGCCCGTCGGATGTTGACGGCGGAGAGCTTGTCGTGGTTCGGCCAGGCGTCGCCGTCGGCGGCCATGTTGCCGTACACCTTGGTGGCGAGGACGACCTTGTCGCGCCGCTCGCCGCCCTTCGCGAACCAGTTCCCGATGATCTCCTCGGTACGGCCCTTGTTCTCACCCCAGCCGTACACGTTTGCGGTATCCAAAGATTCATTTTGACGCCATGATTCTGAACACTTAACGTAATCTCCCGCTTACTGCAGGGGAGAGGGGGGCGAGCATGGCGAGAGTTCTGGGTGTGGTTCGTCTGTCGAGGGTGTCGGACGAGACCACATCGCCGGAGCGTCAGCGTCGGTCCATCCAGCGATGGGCCGATCAGGAGGGGCACGTTGTCGTGGGGTGGGTCGAGGACATCGACGTATCCGGCGGGGTCGAGCCGTGGAAGCGCCCGGCGTTCAGCAAGTGGCTTCCCTCGACTATTGGGAAGGAGACCAGCGGGATCGAGTACCGGATCGCGATGGAGGAGTCGCGCGCCGATGAGTACGACATCATCTGCGCGTTGAAGATCGACCGTCTCTCACGGCGCGTGCTCCACGTGCACACCCTCCTGGAGTGGTGCGAGAAGAACGGCAAGGAGGTTGCCACCGTCGAGGACGGGATCAACCTCAACACGCAGATGGGGAAGCTCCTCCTCAGCCTGATCGCGTCTTTGGCGGAGGGAGAGCTCGAAGCCATCAAGGCGCGGGCCAAGTCCTCGTACAACCACCTGGTGAAGGAGGGGCGCTGGCGCGGCGGTCGCATCCCGTACGGGTATCGGGAGGAGAAGCAGGAGACCGGCGACGGGTGGAAGCTGACCCTTGATGACTACGGGACCGACACGGCCGGAACGCTTCGTGAGATCGTCCGCCGCCTCATCGAGGGGGAGTCGGCGAACAGCATCGCGCAGTGGCTCAACGAGGACGTGTCGAAGACCCCGACGTCACTAGACGCCCAGATGATCCGTAGCGGCAAGACACCGAAGGGCAGCCGCTGGACCGCCGCGAACACGGCCAAGGTCGTACGTTCCCGCTGCATCCTGGGGCAGATGGAGGTGTCCGAGGAGGTGATGGTCGACGGGAAGAAGACGACACGACGCCGGGTCGTCCGGGACGCGGACGGTCAGCCGCTCCAGCGCGCGGAGCCTCTCATCACGCACGAGGAGTGGGAGCTGGCCAACAAGAAGCTGGACGAGAACACCAGCAAACGCAACGGCAATCGCAAGGGCGGGTCGCCCCTCCTCCGGGTCGCGTTCTGCACGTGCGGGGAGCCCGCATACCGCGGCCCCGGCCGTAACTGGCCCTACTACCGCTGCGCCTCCCGCACCACGCACAAGCCGTGTCCGACCGGAAGCAAGGGCATCGCGGCGCACACGTTGGAGGACGCTGTGGAGGAGGCGTTCCTCCTGGCTGCCGGGGACGTCGAGATCGTCCGGAAGGTCTTCCGACCAGGCGTCGACTACGCCCGCGACATCGAGGAAGCGAACCGCGCCCTGGCAGACCTGAGGGAAGACCGCGAGGCGGGCCTCTACTCCAGCGAGCTGGGCAAGCATGAATTCCGGGAGACGTACAAGCGACTGGACGCGCGACGCGAACAGCTCATCTCGCAGCCCACGCGCCCGGACACCTGGAAGGAGATCCCGACGGGGGAGACCTACCGGGAGCGGTGGAGCAAGCTGTCCACCCAGCACGAGAAGGGCAAGGAGCTGCGTGCCGCAGGGATCATGGCCGTCATCCACGCCGAGCCGATCACCGGGCTGACCGCCTCACAGCTCATGGCCCCCGATGGTCATGACGGGATGTGGCAGCACCCGGTCGGAAGGGTTCAGGTCCTGATCCCGATGGACTTCAAGCAGCGGCTGCGCAACGTGGCGGCGGTCCGTAGCGAGAGCTGACCGACAGGAGCGTGCGTTGAGGAGGGCCCTGTGGTTGGGGCCCTCCTTCGCGGGAGGCACATGTCCCGCCGTCCGGCGGGGGTCGCTGACGCCCCCGTGTGCGTCTCACAGGGAGGAGCCGCAAACCAGTGGCCATCAGCTTCGGTCATGACCGCCTGTGGGGAGGGGTCTCCCAGCGCGAGTACAGGCGCATGGCGCAGGACCCTGCACACCCGCTCGCCTACCGTGTGCACTTCGCCGCCATTGGATGGGCCGATCGTCAGGGGCACGCAGCCTTCGCCCCCGGAAAGCTGCCCGCCTCGCTGGGCAAGCAGGGCAAGTCCCTGTCCGACCAGAGCACGACCAACGCGGTCAACCGCGCCAAGAGGCTTGGGCTCGTCTCACCCCGGTCGGGTGCCGCTTGCATGGTCCTGCCTGCTCACCTTTTCCAGAAGGTGAGGGGTGCACCGGTACCGTGCCGCGTCCACCAGAACCGGTGAGCAACACACCGCAGGTGTTCTTTTTGTCCTTACGACTGCGGTCCCGCAGGGGCAGAAAGAGGAATGCACCTTCGACCTACGGCAAGCGAAGCAGAGGCGCGACAGCTCCCCAAGAGACAGGCATCGGCGAAGCGGTAGGCAGCACGTGCGGCCGAACGGCCGCCACAGTTCGAGGCCTCTACGACGGAGCGCCCCCGTAGGGGCCGGAGCAAGCCCAAGGGGGGCGCTGCCGCGCCCCCACAGGCGAGGCCTAAGGCGGGCCTAAGGCTCCGTTCCGTGCACTCCTCCCCCCCCCGTAGCCAAGGGGCCAGCGCAAGCCTGTGATCAGGCGCTACGTCGCAGCCAGCTGGAGCGCCGGCCAGCCTGAAAGCCACTGAAGCCGTGGCAGGATCTGAGCCGGTAAGACCTGGCAGTCGCCAAGCTCTGGCCAGGGGGTCATGCCCCACCCCTCTGCCCCCGCGCTCTGCCGTGCACTGATGCCGTAGGGGAACTGTCGACGAAACTCAGTAGCTGTCCGGCCCAGCTCTGCATACGTTCGGCCGCCTGGCTGACGACTGCTTCGCGTATCCACGACTCGCCGCGATCTGTCTTCCTGGCGCGACGCACGTGATCTTCGGTGACACGCGCTCAAGGTTCCATGGCGCAGGGCAACGACTGTGGCGCAACGTGACCAGGAGTGGACGTCTCGAAAACCAAGTGACGACGAACACGGTCAACGGTCAGCTCATCGGTTACGCCCGCGTCTCCACCGATGACCAGGAAGCGCATTTGCAGCGCGATGCGCTGACGGCCGCAGGCTGCGCCCGGATCTTCGAGGACATGGAATCGGGCAAGAACACCGACCGGCCGGAGCTGCGGTCAGCACTCGACTACGCCCGCGCCGGCGACACCTGTCGGTGTGGAAGCTCGACCGCTTCGCCCGATCGCTCATCGACCTGGTGACCATGGTCGACGCCCTTCGGGAGCGCGGAATTGGGTTCAAGGTGCTCACGGGTGCACTGGCCAACATCGACCCCGGCACGGCCGATGGCCGTCTCATGCTTCAAGTGGTAGGAGCCATGGCGGAGTTCGAGCGCAGCCTCATCAAGGAGCGCACCCGCGCCGGACTCGACGCAGCCAAAGCGCAGGGGCGTACCGGAGGACGTCCGTCCGTCGTGAACGAGGACGTACTGACCGTGGCCCGCGCGAGGAAGGCGAAGGGAGAGAGTGTCAGGGCCATCGCCAGGGCCCTGGGTATGTCGCGAGTCACCCTGTACCGGCACCTCGGAGACGACTCCTGACGGCGGTGCGTGATGCTCTTGCCTGGAGCGGGCTCGAAGCAGTTGGCTTGCGGTCCATGAAGTACACACAGCTCGGACGTACCGGACTCAAGGTCAGCCGACTCGTGCTTGGCACGATGAATTTCGGTCCGCAGACAGACGAAGTAGTCAGCCACGGCATCATGGATGCCGCCCTCGACGCGGGTCTGAACTTTGTAGACACGGCAAACGTGTATGGGTGGGGCGAGAACAAGGGCCGCACTGAAGAGATCATCGGCAACTGGTTCGCTCAGGGTGGTGGGCGGCGCGACAAGGTCGTGCTCGCCACGAAGGTGTACGGCAACATGGCCGCCGACGGCGAGGCGTGGCCGAACCACGACAAGCTGTCCGCCCTGAACATCCGGCGGGCCGTCGACGCGTCGCTCAAGCGGCTGCGGACGGACTACATCGACCTCTACCAGTTCCACCACATCGACCGGCGCACGCCGTTCGAGGAGATCTGGCAGGCGGTGGACGTGCTCGTCCAACAGGGCAAGATCCTCTACGCCGGGTCCTCCAACTTCCCCGGCTACAAGATCGCCCAGGCCAACGAGACCGCCGCCCGGCACGGCCGCATGGGCCTGGTCAGCGAGCAGTGCCTCTACAACCTCGCCGAGCGCCGCGCCGAGATGGAGGTCGTCCCGGCCGCGCAGGAGTACGGCCTCGGCGTCATCCCGTGGTCCCCGCTGCACGGCGGACTGCTCGGCGGCGTCATCAAGAAGGAGGCTGCCCAGGGGCGCCGGGCGAGTGGCCGCGCCGCCGACGCGCTCAAGGACGCCAGGGCGCGCGAGCAGATCCAGGCGTACGAGAACCTCCTCGACAAGCATGGCCTTGAGCCGGGCGAGGCGGCCCTGGCCTGGCTGCTCACCCGACCTGGCGTGACCGGCCCGATCGTCGGCCCCCGCACGCAGGAGCAGCTGGATTCGGCGCTGCGTGCCCTGGAGCTGGAGCTGGACGAGGAACTGCTGGCATCGCTGAACGAGATCTTCCCCGGCCCCGGACCGTCTCCCGAAGCCTTCGCATGGTGAAGTAGCACGCTTGCTCTGAGAGGCCGTCGCCTTCTGCCTGCGTTCGGGGCGAGACGGAGGCGGCGGCTTCGTCGTCTCCGACTCAGGTTCCGCAAGAGCGGTGAGCGTCAGCGGTGGGCTACCAGGTGCAACCTGGCGTCAAAGTTGCTGTTTGGCTGTGTCGAAGAATTTGATGCCCGGCGTCCAGCGCCGCGTCCATGATCGCGTGGCTGTCGGCTTCGTCGGTCTGCGGTCCGAAGTTCATGGTGCCGAGGACGAGGCGGCTGACCTTGAGGCCGGTGCGTCCGAGCTGCGTGTACTTCATGGGCATCAAGCCAACGGCGTGGAGTGCGCTCTAAGCAAGGGAGATCTTGACGCTAACTGTTGGTTAGTGCTTTCCTGTGGGAAGCGTGAGCTTGAAGTTTCAATATCTACTTCTGGAGAGCCGCATGCCCCCCACCGCCTCTGTCCGCAGGGCGTTCGTCGCCTTCGCCGCCTCAGCCGCCGTCCTGGGCGCCGCCGCCGTCCCGGCTGTCGCTGCGCCCCACACCGCCTCCGCCGCCTCCGCCGCCTCTGCCGGATACGCCGGATACGCCGGATACGCCGGTCAGGGCGATTCCGCCCGCCTCGGCTATCAGAAGGCCGTTGCCGCCGGTGTCCTCAAGGGGGTGTTCGAGCGCGGCGACACCGCGGTCGTGGACCGTTTCGTACGGACGGACTACATCCAGCACAACCCGCTGGCGCCGGACGGCGCGGAGACGCTGAAGAACCTGGCCGTCTCGGTGCACCAGCAGTTCCCGGACGCCGAGTACGACATCAAGCGGGTCATCTCCGAGGGCGACCTCGTCCTCGTGCACTCCAACGTCGTCCTGACTCCGGGCACCCGGGGCTCGGCCGTCTTCGACATCTTCCGCTTCCAGGGCGGGAAGATCGCCGAGCACTGGGACGCCGGGCAGAACGTGCCCGAGACCACGGCCAACGGCAACGACATGTTCTCGACGGTGAGCCGGCCGCGGACGGAGGCCCCGGGCTCGCGACGGCTGACGGCGTACAACAAGAAGCTGGTGACCGCGGCCGTCGAGCAACTGCTCGTGCGCAAGGACCTGTCGGCGCTCGACAGGTACTGGGGCCCCGAGTACCACCAGCACAACCCGAACATCGCGGACGGCGTCGCCGGCGCGAAGGCGGGACTGGGCGCGTACTTCAAGGCGTTCCCCCAGCTGTCCGTCTCACCGAAGCGGATCGTCGCCGAGGGGGACCTGGTCGCCGTCCACAGCCACTACGTGAACGCCCCGGGCGAGCGGGGCCAGGCGGTCGTGGACCTCTTCCGCGTGCGCAACGGCAAGATCGTCGAACACTGGGACGTACTCCAGGACGTCCCGGCCACGTCGGCCAACGACAACACGATGTTCTGACCGACGGCGACGACCAGACACGTGACGGCGGCGGGGGTCAGTCGCGGGGGAACTCGTCGGTCTTGAGGGTGAGGTCGACGACGGCGCCGGTGAGGTCGATGTCGACGCCGAAGTCCACTGGCTTCCTGGTGCAGTAGTCGCCGTCCTTGGGGTCCGTGTAGACGTAGCACCGCCCCTGGTAGGGATCGGCGATGACGTAGACAGGGACCTCGGCGACGGCGTAGGCGGTCTTCTTCGGGCCGTAGTCGTTGGCGGCCGTCCCCTCGGAGATGACTTCGGCGACGAACTCGACGTCCTGGTACTGCCAGCGGCCTTCGTCGTCCTTCTTCGCCGAATCGCCGAGCTTGGCGATGTCAGGGCAGAAGCCGTTCTCGTGTCCCGGGAAGTCGATGCGGACGTCAGAGAAGATCTTGACGTCCATCCCGAACCTGTCCTCGAAGGCGCGTGCGATCCGGCGAATGATTCCCCAGTGGGTGTCCCGCTGGGGTGTCATGAAGACGTTGCCCTCGACGATCTCGACCCTGAAGCCTTCGGGGACGGGCATCCGCTCAAGTCGCTCGAACCATTCGTCCAAGCGCTGCGTGTTGGCGTCGGCCATCGTGATCCTGTCTTCCAGGACGGTCATCTGGCGCTCCTCCCCGGCGACCCCATGGATCGGTGCCGCCGGGCAGTGAAACGATACGCACGGTGACGAGGTCACGTGGAGCGCTCGTACTCCCCGCCCAGCTCCCACCCCTGGTGCATCGCCGCCGCGAAGGCGGACGCCAGTCGGTGTTCGCCGGCTGCGTTGGGGTGGGTGCCGTCGTAGGTGTCGGTGTCGATGTCCCAGGTTTCCGGGATCGACGCCAGGAGGATCGGGGAGGCCGGTTCGTCCAGGTCGGCGGCCGTCTTCGCCAGGAGCTCGTTGAAGAGGGCGACCTGGGTGGCGAAGGGTGCGTCGTTCGCGGCGCGGATGTTCGGGATGACCGGGAGCCACACCATCCGTATCCGCGGCCGCGCCGCCCGGGCCTCGGTCACGAAGGCGCGGGCGTTGGCCGCGGTCTGCTCGGCGTTCGTGTAGAAGCCCAGGTCGATCAGGCCCAGCGACACCAGCAGGACGTCCGCCTTCGACCTGCGCACCGCCTCGCCGATCAGCGGGACCATGTGCTGCCAGCCCTCGCCCCAGCCGGCCAAGTGGCCGCGGGGGAAGTCGGGTTCGGCGTACGCGTACGACGTCGGGGTGTCCGTCGCCTTGTCGTAGAGCGTCTCGCGGGGACCGACGAGGGTGAACGGGCCCCCGTACGTCCCGCACAGGTGTCGCCACAGGCGGTAACGCCAGGTGTGGTCGCCCGTGCTGCCGATGGTCATCGAGTCGCCTACGGGCATGAACCTGAGCATCCGCTCATGATGAGGGATCGGAGAAGGATCACCGCGGCCGGGGACGTGTGACACCGGCCACGAGACCGTGCACGAGAGTGAGCAGAGACGGTGCACGAGACGGTGCACGAGGCCATGAGGGCACAGGAGAGCCCGTGAACGTCCGTGCGGGATGGCAGGCTTGTTCGCATGCGCCGACCTTTCGCCGTCCGAGCCGGAGCCCACCTCGCCAGGGTCCTCGGGGTCTTCCGAGTCCTCAGGGTTCTCGGAGTCCTCAGGGTTCTCGGGGTCCTGGGGGTTCTCGGGGTCCTCCTCGCGGGTGGCTTCGCCGTGCCCGCCGCCTTCGCCGCCGACGGCGACAAGGGGTTCACCATCGAGGACCCGCGCATCACCGAGTCCAGCGGCCTCGCCGCCTCGCGTCAGCACCCCGGCGTCTACTGGACCCACAACGACAGCGACGACGGCCCGTACCTCTACGCCGTCGACAGCGCGACCGGAAAGACCGTCGCCCGGCTCACCCTCACCGGCATCGGCTCCCCGCGCGACGTCGAGGCCATCTCCATCGGGCCCGGCAACGAGATCTGGGTCGGCGACATCGGCGACAACCTCGGCGGCACCTGGAAGTACGTGTGGATCTACCGGCTGCCCGAGCCGGCGAAGCTCGTCGACCAGACGGTCAAGGCCACGCAGTACGTCGTGAAGTACTCCGACGGCGCCCGCGACGCCGAGTCGCTCCTCGTGCACCCCAAGACCGGCCGCGTCTACATCATCGACAAGAAGGAGGACGGCGGGCACCTCTACGAGGGTCCGGCGAAGCTCTCCGCCTCGGGGACGAACATCTTCAGGCCCGTCGCCGCCGTCGACCTGTGGGCCACCGACGCCGCCTTCTCCCCGGACGGCGCCCAACTCGCCGTCCGCGGCTACTTCGGCGGCGTCTACTACGCCTGGAACGGCGGCAAGATCGAGCGCAAGGGGCGGCTCGACGTGCCGCTGCAACGGCAGGGGGAGTCCGTCAGCTACTCCGCCGACGGATCCAAGCTCATGTACGGCAGCGAGGGCGCCGGGAGTTCGGTGGTGGCGGAGGACGCACCCGACGGCGCCGGGTCCTCCGGCTCCAAGTCGTCCTCCGGGGGCGGGAGTTCGAGCGCCTCGGGCGACGGCGGCGGGTCCTCGGCCGCGGGCAGCGGGGTCAAGTTCGGTGCGCTCGCCGTCGCCGCGATCGCCGCCGTCGTCTTCGGCTTCCGCCGTCTCCTGCGCCGGAACTGAGCCGGGGCCCTCGGGCTTCCTCCGGCGTCCTCAGGCTTCCCCCGTCGAACTTCTTGACGTGGTCATGGGGTGTCAGTTTCCTGGGGGAAGCGCGGTGTATGGGAGCGCTCCCATAATTTCCGGGCCCGCGCCTCCCGAGAGGAAGCAGCGAGATGTTCCGCAGCTTGCGAAGAGCGCTGTGCGCCGGCGCCGCCGCGCTCCTGATACCGCTGGGATCCGTAGCGCAGACGGCCGACGCGGCGGAGGCCCGCGCGACCGGTCCCGCCGGGGCCGCCGTCGCGTCCGATGGCGGCGCGGCCGATACCGTCGCGGCGGATGCCGGTGCGGGTTACTGGCACACCAGCGGCCGCCAGATCCTGGACGCCGCCGGGCAGCCGGTCCGGATCGCCGGGATCAACTGGTTCGGCTTCGAGACCGGCAACTACGTCGTCCACGGCCTCTGGTCCCGCGACTACAAGAGCATGATCGACCAGATGAAGTCGCTCGGCTACAACACGATCCGCATCCCGTACAGCGACGACATCTTCAAGAGCACGACCGTCCCCAACAGCATCGACTTCAGCAGCGGCAAGAACGCCGACCTGCAGGGGCTCGGCTCGCTGGGCGTGCTGGACAAGCTGGTCGCGTACGCCGGTCAGGACGGCCTGAAGGTCATCCTCGACCGGCACCGCCCGGACGCGGGCGGGCAGTCGGCGCTCTGGTACACCTCCGCGGTCCCCGAGTCGACGTGGATCGCCAACCTCAAGGCCCTCGCGACCCGTTACAAGGGCCAGAACACGGTCGTAGGCATCGATCTTCACAACGAGCCCCACGATCCCGCCTGTTGGGGCTGCGGGGACACGGCGACGGACTGGCGGCTGGCCGCGCAGCGGGCCGGCAACGCGGTCCTGTCCGTCAATCCGGACCTGCTGATCTTCGTCGAGGGCGTGCAGTCCTTCAACGGCGTCTCCGGCTGGTGGGGCGGCAACCTGATGGGCGTCGCGCAGTACCCGGTGCAGCTGACCGTGGCCAACCGGGTGGTGTACTCGGCCCACGACTACGCCACGAGCGTCGCCCAGCAGAGCTGGTTCAGCGACCCGACGTTCCCCGCGAACATGCCGGGGATCTGGGACAAGTACTGGGGTTACATCTTCAAGCAGAACATCGCGCCGGTGTGGGTGGGCGAGTTCGGCACCACCCTCCAGGCCACCGTCGACCAGAAGTGGCTTGCGGCGCTGGTGAGTTACCTCCGCCCGACCTCGACGTACGGCGCCGACTCCTTCCACTGGACGTTCTGGTCCTGGAACCCCAACTCCGGTGACACGGGCGGGATCCTGAAGGACGACTGGCAGACGGTCGACACGGTGAAGGACGGCTACCTGACGAGCGTCAAAGCCCCGGGCTTCCCGAGCAACGGCGGTGGCGGCGGTGGCGGCGGTGGCGGTGGCGGGAGTACGGCCTCCTGCTCCGCCGCGTACACCGTCAGCAGCGACTGGGGCGGCGGCTTCAACGCCGAGGTGAAGGTGACCAACACGGGGACGACCGCGCTCTCGTCCTGGAAGGTGACCTGGGCCTGGAGCGGCTCCCAGCAGATCACCAACATCTGGAACGCGACGTACACGCAGACGGGCTCGACCGTGACCGCGGTGAACGCCGCGCACAACGGTTCGATCCCGGCGGGCGGTTCGGCGAGCTTCGGGTTCGGGGGCGCGCCCGGGGGCGGGGGTGCGCCGAGCGTGAGCTGTACGGCGAGCTGAACGCGCATGACGAAGGGCGCTCGGTTCGGTGACTGCCGTACCGGGCGCCCTTCGGTGTCGTGCCGGAGTGATCAGAGCTTGTCGATCACGTAGTCGATGCACTTCGTGAGCGCCTCGACGTCCGCCGGGTCGACCGCCGGGAACATCGCGACGCGGAGCTGGTTGCGGCCGAGCTTGCGGTAGGGCTCGGTGTCGACGATGCCGTTGGCGCGCAGGACCTTGGCGACGGCGGCGGCGTCGATCTCGTCGGAGAAGTCGATCGTGCCGATGACCTGCGAGCGCTTCGCCGGGTCGGTGACGAACGGGGTGGCGTGCTTCGACTCCTCCGCCCAGGTGTACAGGCGCGTCGAGGAGTCCTTCGTGCGGGCCGTCGACCAGTCCAGGCCGCCCTGCCCGTTGATCCACTCCAGCTGCTGGTTGAGGAGGAAGAGCGTGGCCAGGGCCGGGGTGTTGTACGTCTGGTTCTTGCGGGAGTTGTCGATCGCCGTGGGCAGCGAGAAGAACTCCGGGATGTGGCGGCCGGAGGCGTGGATCCGCTCGGCGCGCTCGATCGCCGCCGGGGAGAACACGCCGATCCACAGGCCGCCGTCGGAGGCGAAGGACTTCTGCGGGGCGAAGTAGTAGACGTCCGTCTCGGTGACGTCGACCGGGAGGCCGCCGGCGCCCGAGGTGGCGTCCACGAGCACGAGCGCGCCCTCGTCGGCGCCCGGCACGCGCTTGATCGGGGCGGCCACGCCGGTGGAGGTCTCGTTGTGCGTGAAGGCGTAGACGTCGACGCCGGCCTCGGCCGCGGGCTCGGGGTGCGTGCCCGGGTCGGAGGAGACGACGGTGGGCTCGGCGAGCCACGGGGCGAGCTTGGCGGCCTTGGCGAACTTGGAGCTGAACTCGCCGAAGGTGAGGTGCTGCGACTTGTTCTCGATCAGGCCGTGGGTCGCGATGTCCCAGAACGCGGTGGAGCCGCCGTTGCCGAGGATGACCTCGTAGCCCTCGGGGAGGGAGAACAGCTCGGAGATGCCCGCGCGCACCTGGCCGACCAGGTTCTTGACCGGGGCCTGGCGGTGGGAGGTGCCGAGGAGGGACGTACCGGTGGCGGCCAGGGCGTCCAGCGCCTCCACCCGCACCTTGGAGGGGCCCGCGCCGAATCGACCGTCGGCGGGCTTGATGTCAGCAGGAATCTGGATCTCAGCCACGGAAGGGAGCGTAGCCGTTGGGGGAAACCTGGGCGAAACCTCGTCCGTCGGGTGAGACGGGGTTTTTGGTTTCCTGGACGGGTGACAGTTCCGGAAAGTCTTCAGGGTCTTGAGGGTGAGCTGCGCCGGGCCGTGCGGGGTGATGTCGGCTTCGACGTCACCTCCCGGGCCCTGGTCACCATGGACGCGTCCAACTACCGCCGTGTCCCCGTCGGGGTCGTCGCGCCCAGGGACGCGGACGACGTGGCCGCCACGCTCGCGGTGTGCCGGGAGGCCGGGACGCCGGTGGTCGCGCGGGGCGGCGGGACGTCCATCGCCGGGCAGGCCACCGGCGTCGGGGTGGTGCTGGACTTCACGCGGTACATGAACCGGCTGGTCGCCCTGGATCCGCAGGCGCGGACGGCGGTCGTGCAGCCGGGGCTCGTGCTCGACCGGCTCCAGGAGGCCGCCGCCCCGCACGGACTCCGTTTCGGGCCCGACCCGTCCACGCACAGCCGCTGCACGCTCGGCGGGATGATCGGCAACAACTCGTGCGGCTCCCACTCGGTCGCCTGGGGGACGACCGCGGACAGTGTGCGCGAGCTGGACGTCGTCACCGCGCGCGGGCGACGGCTGCGGCTCGGGCAGGGGTGGGCGGGGGCGCCGGACGGGCTGCGGGGGCTGGTCGAGGGGGAGCTGGCGCGGCTGCGGACCGGCTTTCCCGAGCTGCCGCGCCGTATCTCCGGGTACGCGCTGGACGCGCTGCTGCCGGAGAACGGCGCCGACGTCGCCCGGTCCTTCTGCGGCTCCGAAGGCACCCTGGGCGTGCTCACGGAGGCCGTCGTGCGGCTCGTCGAGGCTCCACGCGCGCGTGCGCTCGCGGTGCTCGGGTACGCCGACGAGGGCGCCGCCGCCGAGGCCGCGGCCGGGCTGCTGCCGTACGGCCCGCTGACCGTGGAGGGGATGGCGGCCGACCTGGTGCCGTCGTCGTCGGCGGCCGGGCTGCCCAGGGGCGCGGCCTGGCTGTTCGTGGAGACCGGCGGGGAGACGGGCGAAGAGGCACGCGCGCGTGCGGAGACGATCGTCCGCGCGGCGGACGTCGTCGACGCGCGGGTGGTGACCGACCCCGCCGGGCAGCGCGCGCTGTGGCGGATCCGGGAGGACGCGAGCGGGACGGCGACCCGGATGCCTGGGGGCACCTCCCAGCCCCCTGGGGCTGGGGGAGGGTCCGAGGCCTGGCCCGGCTGGGAGGACTGCGCGGTGCCGCCGGCCCGGCTCGGCGCGTATCTGCGGGACTTCCGTGGGCTGCTCGCCGCGCACGGCCTGCGCGGGACGCCGTACGGCCATTTCGGGGACGGCTGCATCCACGTCCGTATCGACTTCGACCTGCTGACGGCGGCGGGCGTCGGCCGCTTCCGCCGCTTCTCGGAGGAGCTCGCCGAGCTGGTGGTCGCCCACGGGGGCTCGCTCTCCGGCGAGCACGGCGACGGGCAGGCGCGGGCCGAGCTGCTGCCGAAGATGTACGGGGCGGAGATGGTCGCGCTGTTCGAGCAGGCGAAGGGCGTCTGGGACCCGGACGACCTGCTCAACCCGGGCGTGCTGGTGCGCCCGGCACCCCTCGACAGCAACCTGCGTTTCTCGGTGCTGCCGCGCGAGCCCGTCCCGGTGGCCTTCGGCTACCCGGCCGACGGCGGCGACTTCTCGGCGGCCGTCCGCCGCTGCGTGGGCGTCGCGAAGTGCCGTACGACGTCGGCGGCCGGCGAGTCCGTGATGTGCCCGTCGTTCCGTGTCACGGGCCGGGAGGAGCACTCCACGCGCGGGCGTGCCCGACTGCTGCACGAGATGCTTGCCGGTGAGCTGGTGACCGACGGCTGGCGCTCCACGGAGGTGCGGGACGCGCTGGACCTGTGCCTGTCCTGCAAGGGCTGCCGCTCCGACTGTCCGGTCGAGGTCGACATGGCCACCTACAAGGCGGAGTTCCTGCACCACCACTACGCGGGACGACGGCGTCCGGCGGCGCACTACAGCATGGGGCGGCTGCCGGTGTGGCTGCGGTGGGCGTCCCGCACGCGCGCGGCGGGTCTCGTCAACGCCCTCGCGCGCGTGCGGCCCGTCGCGTGGGCGGCGAAACGGGCCGGCGGGATCGCGCCCGAGCGGGCGATTCCCCGGCTGGCGCGGGAGACGTTCAGCGGGTGGTGGCGCAAGCGCGTGCGGTCGGCCTCCAACAGGGGCGAACCGCTCGTCGGCAGGCGCGAACCGCTCGTCGGCAGGGGCGAACCGCTCGTTCCTATGGGCGAGTCGCTCGTCGGCAGGGGCGAGTTGGTCGTCCTGTGGCCCGACACCTTCACCGAGCATCTGTCGCCGTCCGTGGGCCGGGCGGCCGTCCGGGTCCTGGAGGCGGCGGGGCTGCGGGTGGCGCTGCCGCCGACCCTGTGGATGCGGGGCCGGCCGGTGGGCGACGGCCGGTCGAGGGGCGCGGGCGCACTGGCCGCGCTGCTGATGGCCCGCCGGGGACGGGTCTGCTGCGGGCTGACGTACGTCTCCACCGGCCAGCTCGACCACGCGCGCGTGGTGCTGCGTCGCACGCTCGACCTGATGGAGCCGGTGCTGGAGACGGCTGCCCCGGTCGTCGTCCTGGAGCCGAGCTGTGCGGCCGCGCTGCGCACCGATCTGCCCGAGCTGCTGTCCGACGACCCGCGCGCGGGTCGCCTCGCCGCCCGTGTCCTCACCTTCGCGGAGGCCCTGGAGCGGCACGCCCCCGACTGGACCCCGCCTCGTGTGGACCGTCCGGCGGTCGGCCAGACCCACTGCCACCAGCATGCGGTCCTGGGCGACGCGGCCGAGCGGCGGCTGCGTGAGGCGGCTGGGCTCACGGGTGAGCTGAGCGGCGGGTGCTGCGGCCTGGCCGGCGACTTCGGCTTCGCGAAGGGCCACTTCGAGGTGTCGACGGCCTGCGCGGAGGAACAGCTCCTGCCTGCCGTCCGGGACGCCCCCCAGGGGGCGGTGGTCCTGGCGGACGGCTTCTCCTGCCGGACACAGCTGGAGCAACTGGCGGGAGTGCGGGGGAGGCATCTGGCGGAGGTGCTGGCGGAGGGGCTGGAGGGGAGAACGGGCTCCACGGAGGGGGACGGAGAGCGGAGAGCGCGAAGAGGGCGGAGGCGGAGGGGCACACGCGCGTGACCGACACGGCGGTCCTGGAGGCGTTCGGTCCCCGGGGCGGCCGTGACCGCCTCCTAGGCTGACTCGTCTGCGCTCTTCTGCACAGCCGTTCGAAGGAGCCCCGAGCATGAGTCTGCGTGTCCAGTCCATCAGCCGTGACGAACATCTGGGTTTCGTCGCGGCCCGCGCCTCCGCGAGCCATATGCAGGTCCCCTCGTGGGGGGATGTGAAGCCGGACTGGCGGGCGGAGAGCCTGGGCTGGTTCGACGAGGAGGGGCGGCTCGTCGGAGCGGGGCTGGCGCTGTTGCGGCCGCTGCCCAGGCTGAAGAAGTACCTGGCGTATCTGCCCGAGGGCCCGCTCCTCGACTGGCACGCGCCCGACCTGGTGGAACGCTGGCTGACCCCGATGCTCGCGTACCTGAAGGCGCGGGGCGCGTTCTCGGTGAAGATGGGACCGCCCGTCGTCGTGCGCCGCTGGAGCGCCGACGCCGTCAAGGCGGCCATCGCCGACCCGGCCGCCCACCGGCTGGGGGACGCCGAGGCGAGTTCGTACGAGCCGGGCGCCCTGGACGTCGCCGACCGGCTGCGCCGCGCGGGCTGGCAGCAGACCGAGCCGGGCGGCGAGGACGGCTTCGCGGCCGGTCAGCCCCGCTACGTGTTCCAGGTCCCGTTCGCCGGACGGACGCTGGAGGAGGTCCACGGCGGCCTCAATCAGCAGTGGCGGCGCAACATCAAAAAGGCGGAGAAGGCGGGCGTGAAGGTCGTCCGGGGCGGCTACGAGGACCTCCCGGCCTTCTACGCGCTCTACACCGAGACCGCCGAACGCGACCGTTTCCTCCCGCGTCCGCTGCCCTACTTCCAGCGCATGTGGAGCGCGCTGAACGCCGAACACCCCGACCGTATGCGGCTCTACCTCGCCCACCACGACGGCGAGGTCCTCGCGGCGGCCACCATGCTGACCGTCGGCGAGCACGTCTGGTACTCGTACGGCGCGTCCACGAGCCGCAGGCGCGAGGTCCAGCCGAACAACGCCATGCAGTGGCGGATGATGGCCGACGCCCACGAACTCGGCGCCGCCGTCTACGACCTGCGCGGCATCACCGACACCCTGGAGGAGTCCAACCACCTGCTCGGCCTGCTCCGCTTCAAGGTGGGCACGGGCGGAGAGGCCGTGGAGTACCTGGGGGAGTGGGACTTCCCGCTCAACAAGCTGCTGCACAAGGCGTTGGATCTCTACATGTCGCGAAGGTAGGCGTCGGGGTACCTGCCGTCGCACGTGCCGTCGCACGTGCCGTCGTGGGCGTCTCGTCGTGGGCGGCGTCGCACGTCTCACAGCCCAAGACAGCGGCTAAATGGGTTCACACACCTGACGTGGTCCACTAGCCTGGACCGGTCAGTACATCGTGATGAACGGCCTGGATCGAACCCGACCACGCCGACCACGCCGAGCACCTGGACCGCCCGTGACGACCCCCGACACCGCCGCCTCACCACAGATCTCGGCGACCTCGGCCCCGGCCACCTCCGCCCCAGCCGGTGCCCCGGCCGGCGCCCCGGCCACCGCTTCGGGCCGCTTCGGCTCCCTCGGTCCGGTCGGCCTGGTGCTCGCCGGCGGGGTCTCGGTGCAGTTCGGCGGCGCGCTGGCGGTGACGCTGATGCCGAGGGCCGGCGCGCTGGGCGTGGTGGCGCTGCGGCTGCTGGTGGCGGCGGTGGTGCTGCTGGTCGTCTGCCGGCCGCGGCTGCGCGGCCACTCGCGCGGGGACTGGGGCACGGTCGTCGCCTTCGGCGTCACGTTGGCCGCGATGAACGGCCTGTTCTACCAGGCGCTGGACCGCATCCCGCTGGGCCTGGCGGTGACTCTGGAGGTCCTCGGCCCGCTGACGCTCTCGGTCGTCGCCTCGCGCCGCGCGCTGAACCTCGTCTGGGCGGGCCTCGCCCTCGCCGGCGTCTTCCTGCTCGGCGGCGGTGGGGACGCGGGAGGCGCAGGCAGCGCGGGAAGCGGCGGACACGGTGGGGGCGGCGGGGGCTTCGGCGGCGGCGTCGACCTGGTGGGCGTCGCGTTCGCGCTCGGCGCGGGAGCGATGTGGGCGGCGTACATCGTCTTCAGCGCCCGCACCGGCCGCCGTTTCGCGCAGGCGGACGGCCTGGCCCTGGCGATGGCGGTGGGCGCGCTGCTCTTCCTCCCGCTGGGCCTCGCGGAGTCCGGCACGAAACTGGCCGACCCGGTGACGCTCGGCCTGGGCGCGGCGGTGGCCATGCTCTCCTCGGTCCTCCCCTACACCCTCGAACTCCTCGCCCTGCGCCGCCTGCCCGCCTCCACCTTCGCCGTCCTGATGAGCCTGGAACCGGCCCTCGCCGCCATGGCCGGCTTCCTCGTCCTCGACCAGTCCCTGACCGCCGTCCAGGCGGCGGCGATCGCCCTGGTCGTCGGGGCGAGCATGGGCGCGGTGCGGACACAGGTGGCGCGAGGAAGGAAGCGCCCCGCTTCCTGACCTCGGGGCGGGGCGGGGCGGGGCGGGGCGGGGCGACGCGGGGCGGGGCGACGCGGGGCGGGGCGGGGCCGCGCCTCGCCGGCTGTCCGGTCCGGACGGCCGTTCCGCGCAAATTAATGCAAGCACGCTTGATTGTTTTTTGGGGTGCTGCCATGCTCCACCCCATGGCCGACCCGACCCCCGTGCTTGACGATCTCCGTGCCGAAAGCGACGAACTCGACCGGCTGGTCGCCGAGTTGGGGCCGGAGCAGTGGCCGCTGCCGACGCCCGCCGTCGGCTGGACCGTCGCCCATCAGATCGCGCACCTCGCCTGGACCGACCGCTCCTCCGTGCTGGCCGTGACCGATCAGGACGCCTTCGCCCGTGAGGTCGAGAAGGCGCTGGCCGAGCCCGGGGACTTCGTGGACAACGGCGCGCGGGAGGGGGCGGAGAAGCCGCCCGCGCAGTTGCTCGCGGACTGGCGGGCCGGCCGCGAGGCCCTGGCGAAAGCCCTGCGGGCAGCGCCCGCGGGGGCGCGTTTCCCGTGGTACGGGCCGCCCATGTCCGCCGCTTCCATGGCCACCGCCCGGCTCATGGAGACCTGGGCGCACGGCCTGGACGTGGCGGACGCGCTGGGCGCGACGCCCGTGCCCACCGACCGGCTCCGGCACATCGTCCGCCTCGGAGTCCGCACCCGCGACTTCGCCTTCGGCGTGCACGGACTGCCCACGCCGTTCGAAGAGTTCCGTGTCGAACTCACCAGCCCCTCGGGTGAGTTGTGGACGTACGGCCCGCAGGACGCCGACGATCGCGTGACCGGGCCCGCCCTCGACTTCTGCCGCCTGGTCACCCAGCGCGCCCACCGCGCCGACCTCGCCCTGCACGCCGAGGGTCCCGACGCCGACCGCTGGCTGGACGTCGCCCAGGCCTTCGCGGGCCCGCCCGGCAAGGGCCGTCCGCCGAAGGAGCCGAAGGAGCCGAAGGAAACGGCCTCGTGAGCGTCCTGCGGATAGGCAACGCCTCAGGCTTCTACGGCGACCGCTTCGACGCGATGCGCGAGATGCTCACCGGCGGCGAACTCGACGTCCTCACGGGTGACTACCTCGCCGAGCTCACCATGCTGATCCTCGGCCGGGACCGGCTGAAGGACCCCTCCGCCGGATACGCCCGAACGTTCCTGCGGCAGTTGGAGGAGTCCCTCGGCCTCGCCCACGAGCGCGGCGTCCGGATCGTCACCAACGCCGGCGGCCTCAACCCGGCCGGACTCGCCGACTCCGTACGGCAGTTGGCGGACCGGCTCGGCATTCCCGCGCGGGTCGCGCACGTCGAGGGCGACGACCTCACCCCCGGCCACCCCGGCAGCCTCACCGCCCACGCCTACCTCGGCGGCTTCGGCATCGCCGCCTGTCTGCGGGCGGGCGCGGACGTCGTCGTCACCGGCCGGGTCACCGACGCGGCCCTCGTCACCGGCCCCGCCGCCGCCCACTTCGGCTGGCAGCCGGGGGAGTACGACCGGCTCGCGGGCGCCGTCGTCGCCGGACACGTCCTGGAGTGCGGGACGCAGGCCACCGGCGGCAACTACGCCTTCTTCCGGGACGAACGCCGGGCCGGCCGTGACCTGCGCCGCCCCGGCTTCCCCGTCGCCGAGATCCACGCCGACGGCAGCTGCGTCATCACCAAGCAGCCCGGCGCCGGCGGCTTCGTCGACGTCGGCACGGTCACCGCCCAACTGCTGTACGAGACCGGCCCCGCCCGGTACGCGGGACCTGACGTCACCGCCCGCCTGGACACCGTACGGCTCACCCAGGACGGGCCGGACCGGGTCCGGATCGACGGCGTGCGCGGCGAGGCCCCGCCGCCGACGCTCAAGGTCGGCCGCACCCGCATCGGCGGCTTCCGCAACGAGGTCGTCTTCGTGCTCACCGGCCTCGACGTCGAGGCCAAGGCGGCGCTGGTGCGCGAGCAGATGACGGACGCCCTTGCCAAGTCCCCTCCAGAGGAAGTGCGTTGGGAGCTGGTCCGCACCGACCGGCCAGACGCCGACACCGAGGAGACGGCGAGCGCGCTGCTGCGGCTCGTCGTACGCGATCCCGAACAGGCCGTCGTGGGGCGGGCGTTGAGCGGCGCGGCCGTGGAACTGGCGCTGGCCAGCTACCCCGGCTTCCATGTCCTCGCCCCACCGGGGAAGGGCTCCCCCTACGGCGTCTTCGAGGCCGCGTACGTCCCCCAGGGCGAGGTCGCGCACACGGCCGTCCTCGCCGACGGGCGCCGCATCCCCGTGGCCCCGGCCGCCGACGCCCTCGTACTCGACGACGTACCGGAACCCCCGCTTCCCGATCCGCTGCCGGACGGACCCGTACGGCGCGCCCCCCTCGGGCTGGTCGTGGGCGCCCGCAGCGGGGACAAGGGCGGGGACGCCAACGTCGGGGTGTGGGCGCGCACGGACGAGGCGTGGCGATGGCTCGCCCACACGCTGACCGCCGACCGGTTCCGCGAGCTCGTGCCGGAGAGCCGTGAGCTGACGGTCACCCGGCACGTCCTGCCCTCGCTCCGTGCCCTGAACTTCGTCGTCGAGGGCATCCTCGGCGCCGGCGTCGCCGCACAGCACCGCTTCGACCCGCAGGCCAAGGCGCTCGGCGAATGGCTGCGCTCCCGCCGCCTGGACATCCCGGAGGCCCTCCTTTGACGGTCATCACGTCCGCCCTGGACATCCACGGCCCCGACCATCGCGCCCATCGCGCCGCCATGCTCGCCAAGCTCGCCGACCTCGACGCCGAGCACGCGAAGGCGCTGGCGGGGGGCGGCGAGAAGTACGTCGCCAGGCACCGCGCGCGCGGCAAACTCCTCGCCCGCGAGCGCATCGAGCTGCTCCTCGACCCCGACACGCCCTTTCTGGAGCTGTCGCCGCTGGCGGCCTGGGGGAGCGACTACACGGTCGGCGCCTCGCTCGTCACCGGCATCGGGGTCGTCGAGGGCGTGGAGTGCCTGATCACCGCCAACGATCCCACCGTGCGCGGGGGCGCCAGCAACCCCTGGTCCCTGAAGAAGGCCCTGCGCGCCAACGACATCGCCCTCGCCAACCGGCTGCCCTGTATCAGCCTGGTGGAGTCGGGCGGCGCCGACCTGCCGTCGCAGAAGGAGATCTTCATCCCCGGCGGCGCCGTCTTCCGGGACCTGACGCGGCTGTCGGCGGCCGGGATTCCGACCGTCGCCGTCGTCTTCGGCAACTCCACGGCCGGCGGCGCCTACGTCCCCGGCATGTCCGACCACGTGATCATGGTCAAGGAGCGGGCGAAGGTGTTCCTCGGCGGGCCGCCCCTGGTGAAGATGGCCACCGGCGAGGAGAGCGACGACGAGTCCCTGGGCGGCGCGGAGATGCACGCGCGCGTGTCGGGTCTCGCCGACCACTTCGCCGTCGACGAGCGGGACGCGCTGCGACAGGCACGCCGCGTGGTGGCCCGCCTCAACCACCGCAAGGCGTACGAGGACCCCGGCCCGGCCGTACCCCCCGAGTATGACGAGGAAGAGCTCCTGGGGATCGTCCCGGGAGATCTGCGCACCCCGTTCGACCCGCGCGAGGTGATCGCCCGGATCGTCGACGCCTCCGACTTCGACGAGTTCAAGCCCCTGTACGGGACGAGCCTCGTCACCGGCTGGGCGACCCTGCACGGCTATCCGGTCGGCATCCTGGCGAACGCCCAAGGCGTGCTCTTCAGCGCGGAGTCCCAGAAGGCCGCCCAGTTCATCCAGCTCGCCAACCAGCGCGACATCCCGCTGCTCTTCCTGCACAACACCACCGGCTACATGGTCGGCCGCGAGTATGAGCAGGGCGGCATCATCAAGCACGGCGCGATGATGATCAACGCGGTGTCCAACTCGAAGGTCCCGCACCTGTCCGTCCTCATGGGCGCGTCCTACGGCGCCGGCCACTACGGCATGTGCGGGCGCGCCTACGACCCCCGCTTCCTCTTCGCCTGGCCCAGCGCCAAGTCGGCGGTGATGGGCCCGCAGCAGCTCGCGGGCGTGCTGTCGATCGTCGCCCGCCAGTCCGCGGCGGCCAAGGGCCGGCCCTACGACGAGGACGCCGACGCCGCCCTGCGCGCCATGGTCGAGCAGCAGATCGAGGCGGAGTCCCTGCCGATGTTCCTGTCGGGGCGGCTGTACGACGACGGCGTCATCGACCCGCGCGACACCCGCACGGTCCTGGGCCTGTGCCTGTCGGCCATCCACACGGCGCCGTACGAGGGTGCGCGCGGCGGCTTCGGCGTCTTCCGGATGTGAGGGATCAGATCACGTGATCGGGACTGTACTTGTCGCCAACCGCGGTGAGATCGCCTGCCGCATCGTGCGGACCTGCGGTGAGTTGGGAATCCGGACGGTCGCCGTGCACTCGGACGCCGACGAGAGGGCGCTGCACGCGCGCGTGGCCGACACGGCGGTACGACTGCCGGGAGCGGCGCCCGCGGAGACCTACCTGCGCGCCGACCTCATCGTGAAGGCGGCCGTCGCCGCCGGCGCGGACGCCGTCCACCCCGGCTACGGCTTCCTCTCCGAGAACGCCGACTTCGCGCGCGCGGTCCTGGACGCGGGTCTGGTCTGGATCGGACCGCCGCCGCAGGCGATCGAGGCGATGGCCTCCAAGACCCGCGCCAAGCAGCTCATGGGGCTCGCACCGCTGGCCCCGGACGAGGTGACCGACGCCGACCTGCCGGTGCTGGTGAAGGCCGCCGCGGGCGGCGGAGGGCGCGGAATGCGCGTCGTGCGCCGCCTGGAGGAGCTGGGCGCCGCACTGGAGGGCGCCCGCGCGGAGGCCGCGAGCGCCTTCGGCGACGGCGAGGTGTTCGTCGAGCCGTACATCGAGGACGGCCGCCACGTCGAGGTGCAGATCCTCGCCGACGCCCACGGCACGGTGTGGGCGCTGGGCACCCGCGACTGCTCCCTCCAGCGCCGGCACCAGAAGGTCGTCGAGGAGGCGCCGGCCCCCGGACTGCCGCAGGACCTCACGGAGGAACTGCACGCGCTCGCCGTCCGCGCCGCACGCGCCGTGGACTACGCAGGCGCGGGCACGGTCGAGTTCCTCGTCGCCGACGGCCGGGCGCACTTCCTGGAGATGAACACCCGCCTCCAGGTCGAACACCCCGTCACCGAGGCGGTCTTCGGCCTCGACCTGGTGGCGGAGCAGATCCGCGTCGCGGAGGGCGCCGCGCTGGCCCCCGAGCCCCCACGCGCGCGTGGCCACGCCGTCGAGGCCCGCCTCTACGCCGAGGACCCGGCGCATCACTGGACCCCCCAGACCGGCGCCCTGCACCGCCTGGCCGTCCCCGTGGGCGTCCGCCTGGACACGGGCTTCGAGGACGGCGACCCGATCGGCGTCCACTACGACGCCATGCTCGCCAAGATCGTCGCCCATGCCCCCACGCGCGCGGAGGCCGTCCGCAAGCTCGCGGGCGCCCTCGAACGCACCGTCCTGCACGGCCCGGCCACCAACCGCGACCTCCTCGTCCGCTCCCTGCGCCACGAGGAGTTCACGTCCGCCCGCATGAACACCGGCTTCTACGACCGCCACCTGCCCGAACTGACGGCCGTGCCCGCCGACCCGCACGCCCCCCTGGCCGCCGCGCTCGCCGAAGCGCACACCGGATCCCGGTTCGGCGGCTGGCGCAACCTGCCGTCCCAGCCGCAGACCAAGCGGTACGCGAGGGGCGGCGAGGAGATCGAGATCGCCTACCGGCACGGACGCAGGGGCCTCACGGCCGAGGGCGTCAACGTCGTGCACGCGGACCCGACACTGGTCGTCCTGGAGATCGACGGCGTACGACGCCGCTTCGAGATCGCCCGTTACGGCGAGCAGGTCCACGTCAACGCCACCGCCCTCACGGCCCTGCCCCGCTTCCCCGCCCCGGCGATCCAGCACGCCCCCGGCTCCCTCCTGGCGCCGATGCCGGGAACGATCGTCAAGCTCGCGGAAGGTCTCATCACCGGATCGAGTGTCCAGGCGGGCGAACCGATCGTCTGGCTCGAAGCGATGAAGATGCAACACGTCATTTCGGCGCCGGTGACGGGGACCCTGACGGCTCTACCGGTGACGGCAGGACAGCAAGTGGAGCTCGGCACTCTGCTGGCAGTAGTGCAGGACACCCACCCGCACCCGAAGGAGCCACAGTGACCACCCTCATCGAGACCGACGAGCACAAAGCACTCCGAGCAGCGGTGTCGGCCTTCGCGAAGAGCCACGACCACGACACCAAGACTCTCTGGCAGGAAGCCGCGGGGCTCGGCTACATCGGCGTCAACCTGCCGGAGGAATACGGCGGCGGCGGTGGCGGCATCGCCGAACTCTCCCTCGTCCTGGAAGAGCTGGGCGCCGCAGGCAACCCGCTCCTCATGATGATCGTCTCCCCGGCGATCTGCGGCACCGTGATCGCCCGCTTCGGCACGCAATCCCAGAAACAGCAGTGGCTCCCCGCCCTGGCGGACGGCTCCCGCCTCATGGCCTTCGGCATCACCGAACCCGACGCCGGCTCCAACAGCCACCGCATCACGACGACGGCCCGCCGCGACAGCGCGAGCGGCGACTGGCTCCTGACCGGCCGCAAGGTCTTCGTCTCCGGCGTGGACATGGCCGACGCCACCCTGATCGTCGGCCGCACGGAAGACGCCCGCACGGGCAGCCTCAAGCCCTGCCTGTTCATCGTCCCGCGCGACGCCCCCGGGTTCACCCGCCGCCGCATCGACATGGAACTGCACGGCACGGAGAAACAGTTCGAACTGACCCTGGACGACGTACGGCTCCCCGCCGACGCACTCGTCGGCGACGAGGACGCCGGTCTGCAACAGCTCTTCGCCGGCCTCAACCCCGAGCGCATCATGACGGCCGCCTTCGCGATCGGCATGGGCCGCCACGCACTCGCCAAAGCGATCCAGTACGCGCGCGACCGCACCGTCTGGAAGACCCCGATCGGCGCCCACCAGGCCATCGCACACCCCCTCGCACAGGCCCACATCGACCTCGAACTGGCCCGCCTGATGATGCAGAAAGCGGCCCACCTGTACGACGCGGGGGACGACATCGGCGCGGGCGAGGCCGCCAACATGGCCAAGTACGCGGCCGGCGAGGCCTGTGTGAAAGCGGTCGACCAGGCCGTCCACACCCTCGGCGGCAACGGCCTCACACACGAGTTCGGCCTCGCCCGGCTGATAACCGCCTCCCGGGTGGCTCGTATCGCCCCGGTGAGCCGGGAGATGATTCTCAACTACGTCTCCCACCAGACCCTGGGCCTGCCCAAGTCGTACTGACCCGCCTGGGCACCGACCCGCCTTGGAGGAACCGTGTTCCGCAGCGCGTACGCAGACGTCCCGCACGTAGAACTCCCCATCCACGACGCCGTGCTCGGCCGCGCCGCCGAGTTCGGCGAACTGCCCGCGCTCGTCGACGGCACGGACGGCACCACCCTCACCTACGACCAGCTGGACCGCTTCCACCGCCGGGTCGCCGCCGCGCTCGCCGAGGCCGGCGTCCGCAAGGGCGACGTCCTCGCCCTGCACAGCCCCAACACCGTCGCCTTCCCGATCGCGTTCTACGCCGCCACGCGCGCGGGCGCCACCGTCACCACCGTGCACCCGCTCGCCACCGCCGAGGAGTTCGCCAAGCAGCTCGGCGACTCGGCCGCCCGCTGGATCGTCACCGTCTCACCCCTGCTCCAGACCGCCCGGCGCGCGGCCGAACTCGCCGGCGGCATCGAGGAGATCTTCGTCTGTGACAGCGCGAGCGGACACCGCTCGCTGATCGACATGCTCGGCTCCACGGCCCCCGAGCCCCAGGTGGACATCGACCCGACGGCGGACGTCGCGGCCCTGCCCTACTCCTCCGGTACCACCGGAACCCCCAAGGGCGTCATGCTCACCCACCGGCAGATCGCCACCAACCTCGACCAACTGCGGGCAGCGATCTCCGCGGGCCCCGGCGAACGCGTCCTCGCCGTGCTGCCCTTCTTCCACATCTACGGCCTCACCGCCCTGATGAACGCACCCCTGCGCCAGGGCGCCACCGTCGTCGTGCTGCCCCGCTTCGACCTGGAGACGTTCCTCGCGGCCATCCAGAACCACCGCATCACCGCCCTCTACGTGGCCCCGCCGATCGTCCTCGCCCTCGCCAAACACCCCGCGGTCGCCCAGTACGACCTGTCGTCGCTGCGGTACGTCATCTGCTCCGCCGCACCCCTGGACGCCGAACTCGCCGCGGCCTGCGCCGAACGCCTCAACCTGCCGCCCCTCGGCCAGGCCTACGGCATGACGGAACTGTCCCCCGGCACCCACGTCGTCCCGCTCGACGCCATGCGCGAAGCCCCCGCCGGCACCGTCGGCAGACTCATCGCCGGCACCGAGATGCGCATCGTCTCCCTCGACGACCCCGGCAAGGACCTCGGCATCGGCGAACCCGGCGAGATCCTCATCCGGGGACCCCAGATCATGAAGGGCTACCTGGGCCGCCCCGACGCCACCGCCGCCATGATCGACGCCGACGGCTGGCTGCACACCGGCGACGTCGGGCACGTCGACGCCGACGGCTGGCTGTTCGTCGTCGACCGCGTCAAGGAACTCATCAAGTACAAGGGCTTCCAGGTGGCCCCCGCCGAACTCGAAGCGCTCCTGCTCACCCACCCCGGCATAGCGGACGCCGCCGTCATCGGCGCCTACAACGACGACGGCAACGAAGTCCCGCACGCCTACGTGGTCCGCCAGCCGACGTCCCCCGACCTCTCCGAAGGAGAGATCGCCATGTACGTCGCCGAACGCGTCGCCCCCTACAAGCGCGTCCGCGAGGTCACCTTCATCGACACCGTGCCGCGCGCCGTCTCCGGGAAGATACTCCGCCGGCAACTGAGGGAACGCGCATGACGACACCCATGACGGCGCCCCTCGTCGGCCGCACCCGCGAACGGGGCATCGAGACCCTCAGCCTCGACTCACCCGGCACCCGCAACGCCCTCTCCCACGCCCTCGTCAGCGAACTGACCGACGCGCTCGCCAACTGCCACAAGGACGACGACGTACGCGCCGTCGTCCTCACCCACACCGGCAACACCTTCAGCGCCGGCGCCGACCTCAAGGACCCGCCGCGCCCCAAGGCGGTGCCCCGGCTGCTCCAGCAGATCCTCGAGCTGCGCAAGCCCGTCGTGGCCCGGGTCGCCGGGCACGTCAGGGCGGGCGGCCTGGGGCTGCTCGGCGCCTGCGACATCGCGATCGCCTCCGAGACGTCGACCTTCGCGTTCACCGAGGTGCGCATCGGAGTCGCGCCCGCCGTCATCTCGCTGCCCCTGCTGCCCCGCGTCGACCCGCGCGCCCTCACCCGCTACTGCCTCACCGGAGAGACCTTCGGCGCCGCCGAAGCGGCCCGCATCGGCCTCGTCACCCAGTCCGCCGGCGACACCGACCTGGACGAGGCCCTCGCACCCGTCCTCGACGGCCTGCGGCGGGCCTCGCCCAAAGCCCTGGCCAGGACGAAGAAGCTGCTCACGGCTAAGGTGCTGGAGGCGTTCGTCGAGGACGTGGGCTCGATGACCTGGCTCTCGGCCTCGTTGTTCGCCGACCGCGACGCCCGCGAGGGAATGGCGGCCTTCCTCGAACGACGGGATCCCCCATGGGTGCTGTGACCACGGCCGCACGTCTCCCCGGCGACCGTGGCCCGGGCGACCGCGCCCCCAAACAGGACCGCAGCCGGGCCACCCGGCAGCGGCTCCTGGAGGCCGCCGTCGCCTGCCTCGCCGAACACGGCTGGGCAGGCTCCACCGTCCTGGTCGTCGCCGAACGCGCGGGCGTCTCCCGGGGCGCCGCCCAACACCACTTCCCCACCCGCGAGGACCTGTTCACCGCAGCCGTCGAGTACGTCGCCGAGGAACGCTCCGGCGCGTTGCGCGCACTGTTCCCCCAGGGCGCCGCCGGCGATCGCCGCGCGGTCGTCACCGCCCTCGTCGACCTCTACACCGGCCCCCTCTTCCGCGCCGCCCTGCACCTGTGGGTGGCCGCCTCCAACGAGGAACCCCTACGCCCGCGCGTGACCGAACTGGAAGCCCGCGTCGGCCGCGAGACCCACCGCATAGCCGTGGAACTGCTCGGCGCCGACGAGAGCGTGCCCGGCGTCCGCGAGACCGTCCAGGGCCTGCTGGACATGGCCCGCGGCCTCGGCCTCGCCAACCTCCTCACCGACGACGCGGCACGCCGCGACCGGGTGGTGACGCAGTGGTCGGGGCTGCTGGAGCAGACGCTGGGCTGATCGCCCAGGTCAGCCGTGCCGGGCCCGTTGATGCTCCGGTTGCCTGTCAGTGGCAGGGCTTACGGTTCGGGCATGGGGGACACCTACCAGACGATCGTCGACCGTTACGCGGGTCCACAGGACGCACCGAGCCTCGCCCGGCCCGTGGTGGAGTGGCTCGTGGCCGAGGGCATCGTGCTCGCCGACGCGGAGCCCGGCTGGGCCCTGGGGGCCGATTCGGCCCACCCACCCGGCCCCAACTGGCACAAGGCGGTCACCCACGCCCGCTGGGGCGCTCCGGAGGGCGTCGCCGTCCACACCGAGCGGCACGTCTTCTACAGCACCTTCAACACCGGCAAGGGGGCGACGGCGATCTGCCCGCGCTGCGGGACGGCCGCCGATCCCGACGACCCGGTCTGGTCGTCGCACGTGTTCACCGTGATGGACGTCTGGTACGAGACGGGCACGGCCGACGCCGAGTGCGCCTCCTGCGCCGAGTCCGCCCCGCTGCCCGAGTGGGACTGGACCGACGACCACCTGGCCTTCGTCCACCTCGGCTTCCAGTTCTGGAACTGGCCCACGCTCAGCGAGGACTTCCGCGCCCGCATGGGCGAGCTGCTGGGCGGGCGCCGTACGGCGTTCCTGCCGGGCAAGGTCTGACGCCCCGAGGGGCCCACCGCCTCACGGACTGAGCCGCTCCACCCGCCAGCTCCCGTCCGCCTCCGCCACATACCGCAACCGGTCGTGCAACCGGTTCAACCGGCCCTGCCAGAACTCCACCGACTCCGGCGCCACCCGGAAACCACCCCAGTGCGGCGGCACCGGCACCTGCTCGCCCTCCGGATAGCGGGCCGCCAGCTCGGCGTACGACGCGTCGAGGTCGGCCCGGGTGGCGATCACCGACGACTGGGCGCTGGCCCACGCGCCGAGCTGCGAGCCATGCGGCCGGGTGCGGAAGTACGCGGCGGTCTCGTCCCGCCCGGTACGCCGAGCCACGCCCCGCACCACGACCTGCCGGGCCATCGGATGCCACGGAAAGAGCAGCGAGACGTACGGATTCTCGGCGAGGTCGAGGGCCTTGCGGGAGTCGTAGTTGGTGTAGAAGACGAAGCCCTGCTCGTCGAACTGCTTCAGCAGCACCGTCCGGGAGCTGGGCCGCCCCTCGGCGTCCGCCGTGGAGACGACCATGGCGTTCGGCTCGAAGAGCTGGGCCTCGACGGCCGCGTCCTTGAACCAGCGGGCGAACTGCTGCACCGGCGTGGCGGCCAGCTCGGCCTCGGTGAACCCCTCGGCCCGGTACTGCTTGCGCATCGCGGCGGGGTCGGGAACGGGGCCGGGAGAGACGGCGTCTGCGTCGGTCACAAGGTCATCCTGCCGCATGCCCCACCACCGCACCCCACACCATCGAAGGTGGCACTGAGTGCCGCAACCACTCCCCAAAGGTGGCACTCGGGGATATGGTGCAGATGCCATCCCAGTGGGGTGACCTCCCGCCGCACGGGGCATCACTGGGGTGACCGCCCACGACCGCGAGTCCCCCGGGACCGCGGATCCACCGGAGCCGTCCGTCGCACACATCACGAGGAGCCGCCTGATGTCCGACTTCGTACCCGGACTCGAAGGAGTCGTCGCGTTCGAGACGGAGATCGCCGAACCGGACAAGGAGGGCGGCGCCCTGCGATACCGGGGCGTCGACATCGAGGACCTGGTCGGCCATGTCTCCTTCGGCAACGTCTGGGGGCTGCTCGTCGACGGCGCCTTCAACCCCGGCCTGCCGCCCGCCGAACCCTTCCCGATCCCCGTCCACTCCGGCGACATCCGCGTCGACGTCCAGTCCGCGCTCGCCATGCTCGCACCCGTCTGGGGCCTCAAACCCCTCCTCGACATCGACGCCGAGCAGGCCCGCGAGGACCTCGCCCGCGCCGCCGTCATGGCCCTCTCCTACGTCGCCCAGTCCGCCCGCGGCCAAGGCCGGCCGATGGTCCCGCAGCGGGAGATCGACAAGGCCCAGTCCGTCGTCGAACGGTTCATGATCCGCTGGCGCGGCGAGCCGGACCCCAAGCACGTGGCGGCCGTCGACGCCTACTGGACATCGGCCGCCGAACACGGCATGAACGCCTCCACCTTCACCGCACGCGTCATCGCCTCCACCGGCGCCGACGTCGCCGCAGCCCTCTCCGGCGCCGTAGGAGCCATGTCGGGCCCCCTGCACGGCGGCGCCCCCTCCCGCGTCCTCGGCATGATCGAGGAGATCGAACGCACCGGCGACGCCGACGCCTACGTCAAGCAGGCCCTCGACAAGGGCGAGCGCCTCATGGGCTTCGGCCACCGCGTCTACCGCGCCGAGGACCCACGCGCGCGCGTGCTGCGCCGCACCGCCCGCGAACTGGGCGCACCCCGCTTCGAGATCGCCGAAGCCCTCGAGAAGGCCGCCCTGGCCGAACTCCACGCCCGCCGCCCGGACCGCGTCCTGGCGACGAACGTCGAGTTCTGGGCGGCCATCGTCCTGGACTTCGCCGAAGTCCCGGCACACATGTTCACCTCGATGTTCACCTGCGCCCGCACCGCCGGCTGGTCCGCGCACATCCTGGAACAGAAGCGCACCGGCCGCCTGGTCCGCCCGTCGGCCCGCTACATCGGCCCCGGCACCCGCAATCCCCAGGAGATCGAGGGCTACGGCGACATCGCGAGCTGAGCCGTACCACCGGCCGCGCTACGGGCCGTGCCGGTGCTCACGAGGCCGGTGATCACGCGGGGCTGAGCAGCTCCGCGTGATGCCGCTCGGCCACCAGCGGATGCGCCCGCAACTTGCCCTTCAGCTCGTTGAAGCCGTACTCCGCGAACAGCGGGTTGGCCGGATCGTCGGTCACGCCGGGCGCGGCGGAGGCATGCGGGAAGGGCAGCGGCTCGACCCGGGCGTCCAGCCGCGGGTTGTAGAAGAACGGCACCGAGAACCGCTCCACCGCACTCGGGGGCGACACGACCCGATGGTTGGTGGCGAGCAGATACCCGTTGGTCGCCACCTCCAGCAGCTCCCCGAGATTCACCACGAAAGCCCCCTCCAGCGGCGGCACATCATGGAACAGCCCGTCCTCCCGCTGCACCTGAAGCCCGCCCACCCGGTCCTGAAGCAGCAGCGTCAGGAACCCGTAGTCCTTGTGAGCCCCCACCCCCTGACCGCCCCCGTCCCCCGCACTCCCCGGATACCGCACGAGCTTCAGATGCGGATGCGCCCGCTCCCCGAACACCGCGTCGTAGAAATCGACCGGCGCCCCGATCGCGGCGAGCAGCTCGTGCAGCAGCCGCTCGGCGACACCGCTGAGCCGCTCGACCCAGGCGAGCGCGGCGCTCCGCAGCTCGGGCAACCCGTCGGGCCACTGATTGGGCCCCTGAAGCCACCAGTACGCCGGCTCACCCGGACCCGGTATCCGCGCGGGCCGCTCCGCCCCGATGTCGAGCTGGTCCCGCCAGTCCTGCCGACCGCCGGTCCGCTCGTCACCGGTCCGCGTGTACCCACGGAAGTGCGGCGAGTTCACGTTGTCGATCGCAAGCCGCTGCTCCTCGGGCAACGCGAAGAACCGACGCATGGCGGAGAGCAGCTCATCCGTCTCCTGAGGGCTCACCCCGTGCCCGACCAACTGGAAGAACCCCACGTCATGCGCGGCACTGTGCAACTGCGCATGCAGCAGCGCCCGCGCCTGGGGCCCGCGGTCGGCGGCGGAGAGATCGATGATCGGCAGTTGCTGATACGACGGGTGCTGATACGACGGTTGCCGATACGACGGGTTCGTCGCGAGGGGTGTCACGTTCGTCATGATGCGTCCGTGGGTGTACGGGGCCCGCCGCCGCCGTGGGTGGGGCGGCGCACGGGTGCCAGGCGGTCAGAGAAAGGAAAGTGCGAAAACGCGGGCGGCGGTGAACCGCGAAGGGGCTGGACGGGCTCAGATGGAGCGTCGACAGCCCATGCTCGTGACGCGGACATAGTCCACATGGCGGCGTCGAACAAGCGAAAGCATGCGCCCAGAGTACTGCTTGCCAAAAAATTCGCACGTGTCCCGTCTCACGCCCCGCAAACCTTGCGGACGGAGGTCAGGAAAAGACGGAGGTCCGGAAAAGACCGAGGTCCGGAAAAGCAGACGACCCGCGAGTCGGGTCCTCCCAGAGGAGGGCCGGCCGGACGTACCGGCGACTCGCGGGTCGGGTGACTGCGTTGAATTGGCCGGTTGCGTGCGACTCACACACGCTGGTCCGGCACCGCACTCAGTGGGCGACGGGCCACTAGCCCGCAGCCACCTCCGACGTCCGGTGTGCATACATGCTTCGGACCACCTCCCTTCATTCGGTACGCCACACCCTAAGAAGCCCTCTGCGCTCGCTCAAGTGTTTTTTTCCGGGAGGTTGACCCGGCGGACCGGGAAGCGGTTCCCTGCTCGCGTGAGTGATCTTCGTCTGCATGTCGAGGCCGTCGTCGGAGAGGCCGCGCTGGAGGGGTGGCGGCACGTCCACAACACGATCGTGCCGCCGGCTGCGATGTCCCTGGACGAGGTGCGTGAGCGCGCGGGGCGGTATCGGCTGGAGAACGCCTACGTCGGTGACGTTCTCGTCGGGTGCTCGACCGTGCGGCCGCCCGACGGCGAGGAGGCGGTGGCGACCGTCATCGCGCGCGTGCTGCCCGCATACCGGGGCCGCGGGTACGGGGCTGCCCTGTACGAGCACGCGCTCGCCCACGCGCGCGTGCTGGGCGCCCGGGTGGTCGAGACGTGCGTGCTGGCCGTCAACGAGGGCGGGCTGCGGTTCGCGCGGGCGCGTGGGTTCGTCGAGGTCGAGCGGTATGTGCTCGACGGCGAGACGGCGGAATGGGTCGACCTGCGGCTCATGCCCCACCCTGACTAGAGCCCGGTGCAACGATTCCTCGGCAATCTTGCGGGAATCATATGTGGGCTGCGTCACGTTCGAGTTGAATGAGGGCAAGTGAGCGAACCTGCAGGGGGTCCAGGTGAGTGCTTCCCGGCGTAGTGGGACCACCGACGAGCTGGGGCCGGACGAGCCCGAGCAGCCCGAGCGGTCGGGCGAGGACGGCCCGGAGACCCCGGAGGGCGCGCACACCGAGGCCGGACCGGTCGGCCCGGACGGCGCCGACCTGCTCGCCGCGCTGCTCGACGGCATGGACGCGGCCCTGTGCGCCTTCGACGCCGACGGAGTGGTCACCCACTGGAACCGCGAGGCCGAGCGCATCCTCGGATGGAGCGCGGCCGAGGCCGTGGGGCGGCACGGCTTCGCCGGCTGGGCCGTGCGCGAGGCGGACGCCGAGGACATCGAGGGGCGGCTGATGGCCGCCATGCACGCGCCGGGCCGTCAGGTGCACGAGTTCGCTCTGTTGACGAAGGACGGCGGCCGGGTGCTCGTGCGGACGCAGTCCGCCGCGGTGCACGGGCCGGACGGCAAGCCCGCCGGGCTGTACTGCGCCTTCAGCGAGGTGCATGCGCAGATCGACCTGGAGCGTTCCATCGCGCTCAGCGAGGCCCTCTTCGACGACGCCTCCTGGGGGGTGGTCCTGGTCGACGCCGACCTGCGCCCCGCCGTCGTCAACGCGCACGCCGCCCGCGCACTCGGCACAGGCCGTACGGCCGTCCTGGGCCGCCCGCTGGGGGAGCTGCTCACCCGGGGCGCCGAGGAGCTGGAGAACGCGCTGACGCACGTCCTGGCCGAGGGCGCTCCGCCCGCGCCCGCCGAGCTGTGGGTCGGGGTGCGGACCCCGGACGGCGAGAAGCGGCGCTGCTGGCGCAGCGGCTTCCTGCGGCTGGCGTCGCCGCTCGCCGAGGAGCCGGTGCCGCTCGGCGTCGGCTGGCTGTTCCAGGACGTCACGGAGGCCAAACAGGGCGAGCAGGAGGCCGCCATGCTGCGGTTCCGCGCCAACCAGCTGCACCGGGCGGCCCGTGCGGCAGCCGAGTGCGAGGACCCGGCCGAGGCCGCCACCGTCCACCTCGACTTCGCGCTCGCCGGCTTCGCCGACCACGCCCTGGTCGACCGGGTGATGGGCGGTGCGTCGGTCGACGTGGAGGGAGCGGGGCCGGTGCGGCTGATGCGGGTCGCGGCCACTCCGTCGGGCGGTCCGGGCCCCAGCGCGCTCACCGGACACACGGGCCTGCCCGTCCGCTACGGCGACGGGCATCCGGCGCTGCAGTGCGTCGCGCGGGCGGGCTCCGTGCGGGCGGGCGTCGGCACCGTCCCGGCGGACGAGGCCCGTGAGTGGGCGCGGGCGCGTCAGTGGCCCGAGGACACGGTGTACGCCCTGTGCGCGGTGCTGCGCAGCCGCGGCCGCACGCTGGGCGTCGTGACGTTCCTGCGGGGCGCCGGCCGCACCGCCTTCGAACGCTCCGACGCGAACTACGCCGAGGACGTCGCCGTCCGCATAGCGACGGCCCTGGACCTGGCCGACCTGGTCGATCCGGCCGACCGCGGCTGACACGCGCGCGTGCGGCGCGTGCCGTGCCTGCGTTCAGCCGCGACGACGGCAGCGGTGTCAGCGGCGGTAGAAGATCCGGTCCCGGTACTCCTCCATGATCCGTCCGTTCCAGTCGTGGCCGCCGTCGACGTTGCCGGAGCGCAGGAGCGGGGGCTCGATGCCGCGGTCGGCGAGGGCGCCGGCCGCCGTGGCCATGACGGCCTGGAGGAGGGCGGCGGTGACGACCGTGGAGGCGGGGGCGAACGGCGCGGGGACGGTGTCGAGGGTGAGCTCGGCGTCGCCGACGGCGATCTTCGAGTCCAGGACGATGTCGCAGTGGTCCTTGAGGAACGTCCCGGAGGTGTGCCGGGACGTCGTCTGCGAGGCGTACGCCACCGAGGTCACGCCGATGACCTTCACGCCCAGGTCGCGGGCGTTCTGGGCCATCTCCACGGGCAGGGCGTTGCGGCCGGAGAGCGAGACGATGACGAGGGCGTCGCCCGCGCGCAGGGGCGAGGTGTCCAGGACGGCGCTCGCGAGGCCGTCGACGCGTTCCAGGGCGGAGCCGAGGGTGGCGGGCATGACGTCGACGCCGACGACGCCCGGCACCGCGAGCAGGTTCATCAGGGCGAGGCCGCCCGCGCGGTAGACGACGTCCTGGGCGGCGAGGGAGGAGTGGCCGGCGCCGAAGGCGAAGAGGCGGCCGCCGTCGGCGACGGTGTCGGCGAGGAGCGTTCCGGCGGCTTCGACGGCCTCGGCCTCCTCGTCGCGGGCCCGCTGCAGCAGTGTGATCGCGGCGTCGAAGAACTGGGCGGCGAGCTTGCGGTCGCTCATCCGAGGGGCCCCTTTGCCGTGTCGGGTGTCCGGGTCGGTTCCCGGGTCGCGGATCACCGTGCGGTCTGGACCAGTGCCCTGTCAATACGGCGGGGGCCGGCGGGGAGCGGAGGCGGCGACCGTCCTCGCTCCGTCGCCGCGCACCCTGCCGCGCACTCCGATGTAACCGCCTCGTTTCGGCGGCGCGGCACGCTTGTCAGTGGTATCCGGCAGAATTGACTCCAGGGCCAGCGCACGCGCCGGAGAGCCGTCCAGCCTTCGGCAGAGCTAATCGAGGGGCTACGAATGTCCGGACTGATCGACACCACGGAGATGTATCTCCGCACCATCCTCGAGCTGGAGGAGGAAGGTGTGGTCCCCATGCGCGCCCGGATCGCCGAACGGCTCGACCAGAGCGGTCCGACGGTCAGCCAGACGGTCGCGCGGATGGAGCGCGACGGCCTGGTCTCCGTGGCCAGCGACCGGCACCTGGAGCTCACCGACGAGGGGCGTCGGCTGGCCACGCGGGTGATGCGCAAGCACCGGCTGGCCGAGTGTCTCCTCGTCGACGTGATCGGCCTGGAGTGGGAGCAGGTGCACGCGGAGGCGTGTCGCTGGGAGCACGTGATGAGCGAGGCCGTCGAGCGGCGGGTGCTGGAGCTGCTGCGGCACCCGACCGAGTCGCCGTACGGCAACCCGATCCCGGGTCTGGAGGAGCTGGGCGAGAAGGACGGCGCGGACCCGTTCCTGGACGAGGGCATGGTCTCGCTGGCCGACCTCGACCCGGGCCTGGAGGGCAAGACGGTCGTGGTGCGCCGTATCGGCGAGCCGATCCAGACGGACGCGCAGCTGATGTACACGCTGCGCCGCGCGGGCGTGCAGCCCGGCTCGGTGGTGAGCGTGACGGAGTCGGCGGGCGGTGTGCTGGTCGGCAGCGGCGGCGAGGCGGCCGAGCTGCAGTCGGACGTGGCGTCCCACGTGTTCGTGGCGAAGCGCTGAGGATTGTTCAACTCCTGGGGCGCATGGGGCAGTTGCGGCGTCCTGTCGATCTCGTCGAATCGCAGATTCCCTGTGTCGAATGGCAGCGCGCACGCGCTTCCCGTGCCACGCTGTCGCGTGAGGCATATGACCTGAGGGGGGCGGGGATGGTCTGCCGCAGACGAGCGGAGGGCCCCGGTGCCGGGTGGCACCGGGGCCTGTCCTCCCCTTTTTCGACCTGGAGCCCCGAGCTCTCAAGGTCGTTCCCCTCGGACCGGTTTCCCCGACCGGTCCGCCTCCCGCTGAAGGTCTCCCCTCGGCAGCGGCGATCATTCCTTGGACGAGGTCACTCGAACGAGGGGTGTTGCTTGCGGAGAGTGCCCATCTCGAAAGGGTATTCGATAGCCTGCGTGTGATCCGAAGTCTGACGACAGCACAACGGTACGAGGGCCAGGGGGGTGCCAGGAACTGTGGCGCGACGCATCGACGTGACCGGGGCGGGCGGCGTACGCCTGGCGGCCTGGGAGTTCGGGGACCCACCCAAGGTGATCCCGGCACAGTCCGCAGGGGCCCCGAGCGCCGCGGAAGCGGAAGGCGCCGGGGCAGGGGTGTCCTCGGGCGTCCTGTTACTGCACGGTCTGATGGGCCGGGCCTCGCACTGGGCGTCCACCGCCCGCTGGCTCTCCGAGCGGCACCGCGCGGTCGCCCTCGACCAGCGCGGCCACGGCCAGAGCGAGAAGCCGCCGGAGGCCGCCTTCACCCGCGAGGCCTACGTCGAGGACGCGGAGGCCGCCCTGGAGCAGCTCGGCCTCGCCCCGGCCGTCCTCATCGGCCACGCCATGGGCGCACTGACGGCCTGGCAGCTCGCCGCCAAGCGTCCCGACCTGGTGCGCGGCCTGGTCGTCTGCGACATGCGGGCCTCCGCGCTCGGCGCGGCCTCACAACGCGAATGGGGTGACTGGTTCAAGTCCTGGCCGGTCCCCTTCGCCACCCTCGCCGACGTCCGCAAGTGGTTCGGCGAGGACGACCCCTGGGTGGAGCGCCCGAACCCCTCCCGAGGCGAGTTCTACGCCGAGGTCATGCAGGAGTCGCCCGACGGCTGGCGGCCCGTCTTCGAGCCCGAGCAGATGCTGAAGTCCCGCGAGACCTGGGTCTACGACGCGCACTGGGAGGAGCTCACACAGGTGCAGTGCCCGGCGCTGGTCGTGCGGGGCCTCGACGGTGAGCTCGGGCGGGCCGAGGCCCAGGAGATGGTGCGGGTGCTGCCCCGCGGTGAGTACGCGGAGGTCTCCGACGCGGGGCACCTCGTGTACTACGACCAGCCGGAGGCCTGGCGCTCGGCGATCGAGCCGTTCCTCGACGCCGTACTCACCCCCGACACTGCCTGAGAACCCCGACGCACCGCCTGAGAACCGACACACTGCCTGAGAACCCCGACTCCTCCCCACGGTCGCCCCTGCTGCGGTCGCCGTTCCCTCACCCCTTGCTGACCGCCGTGAGGATCTCCGGCAGCCGTTCCGCCGTCCTCGGGGCGGCCAGCCGTAGTCCCAGCACGGTGATGCCCACGCCGTACACCGCGCCTCCCGGCAGCAGCAGCCAGGTCCAGGCGTCGCCGCCCGCGCTGACGTTCAGCCAGATCGTCAGCGCGATGACGGGCGAGCACAGCAGGGCCGCCGCGACCATGCCGCCGAAGATCGCGATCCAGGCGAGTCCGGCCTGGCCGGGGGCGACGTTCTTGTGCCCCTCCTGCGGGATCGAGTAGGGAAAGCGCGCCGAGGTCCAGGCGCCCGTCGCCAGCATCGCGCCGAGCAGCGCGAAGGACAGCCCCAGCGCCTCGGGCAGCTTCGGCCAGTCGCCGAGCAGCGCCGTCGTCAGCACGGTCACCAGCGTCGCGTACGGCAGGGTGATCACCAGCAGGGCCAGCGCCCGCGCCCGCAGCTCCTCGTAGGCGTCCCGGGACGAGGAAATGGTCAGCGCGACCATCCAGAACGCGGACGTGTCCTGTCCGAACTGGTTGTACATCTGGATGCCGAGCATCCCGGCGGCGAAGCAGGCGAAGTAGATCGAGCCGGTGCCCTGCAGCGCGTTGAAGACCGGCACGATCAGCCCGATCGCCAGCGAGGTCACCCAGGCCGCCTTCGTCTTCGGGTCGCGCCAGATGTAGCGCAGGCTGCGTTCCATCACGGGTCCGGTGCGCCCGCCGGGCAGCAGCCGCGCCGGCCCCGCCGGCCCGGTCGACCCCGCCGCGCTGCGCCGTTTCCGCGCGGCCGGCTCGGCGGCCTGGAGGGTGGAGCCGTCGGGCGAGGTCATCAGCCGCGTCAGAGTCCGCGCCCACACCCCCACCAGCAGCGCCAACGCCCCCGCGCTGACGGCGATCTGCGCGACGGCGACCCCGTAGGCCCCCTCGCTCACCGAGTCCACCGCGCCGACCGCGGAGGCGGGCGGCAGCCACCGCAGCACGTCCGCCACCGGGTCGAGCTGCCCCAGCCCGGACGTCCCGAGCCGCTGTGCCCCGAAGTTGACGACCTGCGCGCCGACCGCGATCACCAGCCCGCTCAGCACGGCCAGATCGCGGCCCTTGCGGCTGGACAGCAGCCGGATGTTGGCGGCGGCCACGGCCCGCGCGAGCGCCACGCACACCAGCAGCCCGAGCACGACGGCGAGGACGGCCACCGTCCAGGCCGCCGCGCCGTGCGCCACGGCCACCACCGACCCCACCAGCATCAGCAGCGTGAACAGCGGCCCGATGCCCACCAGCGAGGCCGCCAGCAGCGCCCGCACCAGCGGCCGGGGCCGCAGCGGCAGCATCACCAGCCGGGTCGGGTCCAGGGTCTCGTCGCCGCTGGGGAAGAACAGCGGCATCACCGCCCACCCCAGCCCCAGCACCGCCCCCAGGAGCACCACCAGCGAGACGGCGTGGTCGTGCCCGCGCAACGCGATCAACCCGAGCAGCTGCAACGCGGCGAACAGCAGGGTGACGACGGCGGAGGCGACGTAGGCGGCCCGCCGCCCGCCCGACTGCCGCAACCCGTTGCGCAGCAGTGACAGCTTCAGCCGGACGAGGGTGGCGGTCACGCCGCTCATCGGGCGGCCCCGCCGCCCAGCCAGTCGAGGTCGGAGCCCGTGTCCCGCCCGTGCGCCCCGACCAGTTCGAGGAACGCCCGCTGCAACGAGGGGGACGACCCCCGCACCTCCGCCAGCGTCCCGTGCGCCCGGATCCGTCCCGCCGCCATCACCGCCACCCAGTCGCACAGCGACTCGACGAGCTCCATCACATGGGACGAGAAGACGACCGTCGCCCCGGATGCCGTGTACCGCTCCAGCACCCCTCGGATGATCTGCGCGGACACCGGGTCGACGCCCTCGAACGGCTCGTCGAGAAAGAGGACTTCGGGATTGTGGAGCAGCGCGGCCGCGAGCCCGATCTTCTTCCGCATGCCGGTCGAGTAGTCGACGACGAGCTTGTGCTGGGCGCCGGCCAGGTCGAGGACGTCGAGCAGCTGCGTGGCCCGCTTGTCGACCTCGGCGCCGGGCAGCCCGCGCAACCGCCCGCTGTATCCGAGAAGTTCACGCCCCGACAGCCGCTCGAACAGCCGTAGTCCCTCCGGCAGCACTCCGATCCGCGCCTTCACCGCCACGGGATCCCGCCACACGTCGTGTCCGACGACCTCGACGGACCCCTGATCGGGCCGCAGCAGCCCGGTCACCATCGACAGAGTGGTCGTCTTTCCCGCCCCGTTGGGCCCGACCAGCCCGATGAACTTCCCGGCGGGCAGATCGAGATCGATCCCGGCGACAGCGACCTGCTGACCGAACCGCTTCCAGAGCCCACGCACGCGTACGGACGTCATACAGGGAACCCTACGGCGCACTGTTGACCATCTGTCGTCAACGATCTGCCGCTGACGTCGTTCACGCCATTGACGATCTGTCGTTAACGATCCCTGCCGCACGCGTAGGCCAACGGCGAGATCAACTCCTCCGCGTCCGGCAGCCACCGATTGGCGGCGGTCGGACGGCAGGCCCACTGCACAGCCCCCCGCGATCCGAACCGCGTGGGCGGCGCGGCGACGAACGTCCCCTCGCCCAACGTCACCAGATCCAGCGCCCCCAGCGACCAGCCCAGCTTGCGCACCAGGTCCGGCACCTTCGCCGACGCCCCCGGCAGCACGAAGAACTGCATCCGCCGATCCGGCGTCAACGCGACAGGACCGAGCGTCAACTCCATCCGCTCCATGCGCGCCAACGCGAGGAACCCGGCCGTCTCCGGAACGGAGATCGCATCGAACGTACGCCCCGTCGGCAGTAGGATCGAGGCGGTCGGCTGCTTCTGCCACATCCGGCGCGCGACCGTCGCACTGCCGGTGGCCTGCGTCTCCCAGTCGGGGCGCGCAGGGTGCGCACCCGGCGCGTCGCACGCCGCTTCGCCGCAGGAGCAGCGCTGCACTCCGTCGACGGGTTCCAGCCAGGTGCCGGGGAAGACGTCCCAATGACGTTCCTCGGCATAGCGAACAGCGGTCTCGAGCAGCGATTCCCCGCGCTGCTTCGGGATTTGAGTGGCTTCGGCGCCCGCGATGGTCTCTTCCACGATGAGCACAACTCTAGTGGTCATCAGGGGTTACGCCCGCCCGTTTGCGCGGGGGAGGAGCATCGATTCCGCGTCCGGGGCGCATGGGTGCATGTGCGGGGGCGCGCGGGAGGAACGGGCGCGGGAGCGGGTAGTCACGGTAGGGGAGGGCTTCCGTCGGTAACCCGGAAATACTCGGCAATCCTCGCATGCCTCGCATTTTCGCCATGTCCGTGGGGCATTGATCTTCTCGGCCGGAACTTTTCGGTACGGAACTCCACAGGGGGTAGTGCCAATGGCCGCAAGGCCGCTAGTCGCGCGGCAGCCGAACGAACGGCTGCAGGCGCTCATCCAGGAGGCGGGGTGCTCGAACGCCGGGCTCGCCCGCCGCGTCAACATGTGCGGTGCGGAGCACGGACTCGACCTGCGCTACGACAAGACGTCCGTGGCCCGTTGGCTGCGCGGACAGCAGCCGCGCGGACGCGCCCCGGCGATCATCGCCGAGGCGCTGGGCCGCAAGCTCGGCCGTACGGTCACGATCGACGAGATCGGCATGGCCAACGGCAAGAACCTCGCCTCGGGTGTGGGTCTCCAGTTCTCGCCGACGGTACTGGGGGCCATCGAGCAGGTCTGCGAGCTGTGGCGCAGTGACGTGGGCCGGCGGGATTTCCTGTCCGGATCGTCCGTGGCCGCCTCGGCGTTGGTCGAGCCGAGCCGCGACTGGCTGATCTCCTCGCCCGACGCGCAGGTGGCGCGCTCGGCGGGACCCCGGGTGGGGCTGTCCGACGTCGCCGCCGTCAAGGCGATGACGCAGGCGCTGGTCGACCTGGACCACCAGTACGGCAGCGGGCACGTCCGCCCGGTCGTCGTGCACTACCTCAACAGCGTGGTCTCGGGGCTGCTGGCCGGCTCCTACCGGGAGGCCGTCGGGCGGGAACTCTTCGCGGCCGTGGCCCGGTTGACGGAGCTCGCCGGGTACATGGCCGTCGACACCGGCCAACCGGGCCTCGCCCAGCGCTACTACATCCAGGCCCTGCGGCTCGCCCAGGCGGCGGGCGACCGAGGGTACGGCGGGTACGTCCTCGCCGCGTCCATGAGCCATCTCGCGGCCCAGCTTGGAAACCCGCGCGAGATCGCCCAGTTGGCGCGGGCGGCACAGGAGGGGGCGCGTGGACGCGTGACGCCGCGCGCGGAGGCGATGTTCCTCGCGGCGGAGGCGCGCGGGCACGCGCTGATGGGTGACGCGCGCGGCGCGCAGGAAGCGTCCGGGCGGGCGGTGTCGGCGCTGGAGGCGGCCGATCCGTCCTCCGGGGACGACCCGGTGTGGATCGCGCACTTCGACGAGGCCTATCTGGCCGACGAGTTGGCGCACTGCCACCGCGACCTGGGCCAGGCCGAGGCGGCGGCGCGCTGCGCACAGCAGGCCCTGGCCGGGCATCCGCGGAGCCGTGCGCGCCGGCGTGCGATCGGGTACGTCCTGCTGGCCACCGCGCAGGTGCAGCAGCGCGAGATCGAACAGGCCTGCAACACCGGTCTGAAAGCGGTCGAGTTGCTGGAGACGCTCCGCTCGAACCGGGGCGCGGAGTACCTGGAGGATCTTCAGCAGCGACTGGAGCCGTTCCGGGACGAGTCGGTGGTGAGGGAGTTCGGGGCGCGGCTGGAGCTGCAGACCGCGGCGTGAACGGACGGGGCGCCGCTGCGTGAACGTGCGGGAAACAGCGAGGTCCCGCACAGCGAGCCACGGATACAGCGCACGGCGCTCCGGATCTGTTACCGACGTCACTTCGGCCTCGCTGGGAGGGAGATCACGTTCTGAGCTGCGTGGCACGGGGTTCCGGGGACCCGGTAGCGTGAGCCGACGATTCCGAAGGTCCCCCATTCGTAGGAGTCCCGGTGACGCAGAGTGGACAGGGCGAGGAGCCCTCGGCGCAGCCCGCGCGCGAAGGCATCGTGCTGCCCTCCGACGGTGGGGAACCCCTGCTGCCGGGAATGACGGCGAGCGCCCCACGGCGGGCGCCCCGTCCGGAACAGCCGCCGGCCCCGCCGTCGGACGACCGTTCCGGCCAGTACGGCGCTCAGCAGCACAGTCAGCAGCACTACGGCGGCCAGCAGCAGTACGGGCAGCCCGAGTACGCGCAGTCCGAGTACGGGCAGTCCGAGTACGGGCAGTCCGAGTATGGGCAGCGGCAGTACGGTCAACCGGAGTACGGGCAGCAGACGCCGGCCGGCGGCCAGACCTGGGGGCAGCCCTGGGGCCCGGACCAGCAGACGCCCGCCCCGCAGCAGCCGTCCCAGGGCTGGCCGCTCCCCGCGGACCAGACGGGCCGGACGGGCCGGACGGGCCGGACGGGCCAGGCACACCAGCAGCAGGATCAGCAGGATCAGCAGGACCAGTGGAACGCCCTGCAGGCGGCCCCGTGGAGCGGCGGCACGCAGGCGGGCGCGGGTCCGCTCCCGCCCGAGGGCGCACCGGCCCCGGCGCATCCGACGTACGGCCAGGGCACGCCGAGCGCCCCGCTGCCGCCGGCCGCTCCCCCCGCCGCTTCTGCCGCCTCCGCGTCCTCGGCGGCCTTCGACGACGGCGCGACGCAGTACATACCGCCGATACCGTCGGCCCCGAGTCCGGCGTCCCCGGCCGACGAGGGCGCCACCCAGTACCTGCCGCCCGTCCCCGCCGCCGCACCTGTCGACGAGGGTGCGACGCAGTACCTGCCGCCGGTCGCGCCGGGCGCGTTGCCGCCCGAGACCCCGGCCGAGTCGACCCACTTCCTGGGCCGCGCCCCGCAGAACGCTCCGGCTCCGGGCCCCGGTCCGATGCCCGCCCACGGCCAGCCGGGCGCGCACTCCGACGCCGAGGCCACGCAGTATCTCCCGCCCGTCCCCGCGCAGGCCGGCGGGGACCGGCAGCCGCCCGCCGAGTTCGAGAACCTCTTCCGCAGCGGCCCGGGCAGCGAGAGCCCGGCCGGTTCCACACAGCAGCTTCCGCGCTTCTCCGAGCCGGAGCCCCCCGGATACGGCGGTTACGGAGGCCATGGCGGTCATGGCGCTCACGGCGGCCCGCAGGGTTACGGCGCCGGCGCCGGGCCCGCCGCCCGCTCCCCGCAGCCCGCCTACACCCCGCCCGGTGACCCGGCGGCGGGCGGGCGGCTCGGGGGGCGTGACGACGACGGCGGCCGGGATGGCCGTAGCGGGTCGCGGGTGCCGTTGTTCGCGGCGATCGGGGTGGCCCTCGCGGTCGTCGGGGTCGGCGCGGGCGCGCTGCTCTCCGGCGGGGGCGGCGGCACGGGCGACGACAACAAGACCGTCGCCGCGTCCGCTCCCGCGACCGGCGGGTCCGCGTCACAGGGCGCCGGTGCGGCCGAGCAGCAGGCCGTCGCGTTGGACAAGCTGCTGGCGGACAGCGGCAGCAGCCGGGCCAGCGTGATCAGCGCGGTGGCGGAGGTGAAGTCCTGCGGCAACCTGGCCCAGGCCGCCACCGACCTGCGGGCCGCGGCGAAGCAGCGCACCGACCTGGTGACGAGCCTGTCCGGGCTGAAGGTCGACCAGTTGCCGAACCACGCCGCCCTGACCACCGCCCTCACCAAGGCGTGGCAGGCGTCCGCGTCCGCCGACGACCACTACGCGGCCTGGGCCGACCAGGTCGCCGGCAGCAAGAAGAAGAGCTGCAAGAAGGGCTCGGCCCGCACCACCTCCGAGACCCAGGCCGGCAACCGCGCGAGCGGCACCGCCAGCGCGCAGAAGTCGCAGGCCGCGACGTTGTGGAACGAGATCGCGAAGACGTACGGCCTGACCCAGCGCCAGCCCACCCAGCTCTAGCCTGCCCACCAGGCTCCAGCCGGCCTCAGTCGGCGGACCCAGCTCCAGCCAGGAGGCGGCGGGGGCGGTCCGTCAGTCGACGTCCGCCTTCTCCAGGGTCTTCGTCACGTCGGTGAAGCCTTTCTTCGCGGCCACCAGCCGGCCCTTCTGCACGGTCTGGAGGGTGACGTCGGCGTTGACGAGGCGGGGGAAGCCGATGGAGGCGAGGCGGTCGGTGAACTGCCAGCGGAGCGTCGGGGTGAGCCCGCCGGTGGTGACCTTCAGCCCGTCGTCCAGGGCGCTCCGCACGGAGGAGGAGGTCACCTCGCCGTCGCCCAGTGACTCCACGGCCTGCCGGAACACGTTGTAGGCGATCCAGGTGGTCTGCACTCCGGTGTCGCCGGCGTCGATGCGGGTGTCGGAGAACGCCTGCTCGCTGATGACCTTCTTCATCGGGTCCCAGGCGGGGTCGCTCGCCACGGGGTACCAGCCGGTGACGTAGGACCCCTCGTACGGCCCGGAGCCGCCGCCGGCCGCGTCGATGACCGTCTGGTCGACGCTGCCGAGGACGGTCGCGGTGTTGACGGCGGTGTAGTCCGTGCGGGCGCGCCGGAAGGAGTCCATGAAGGTGCTGGTGCGGTCCCCGAGGGCGGGCACCACGCACCCCTTCCCGCTCCGGCTCTTGCCGTCGGTCGCGTGCTCCAGGGCGGTCTCGGACTGTGCCGAGTACTCGGTGGCGTCCTCCGGTGCGCGCTGGTCCTTGGCCTTGGCGTGGCCGCCCGCGGTCAGCCCGGCGTTGAGCATCGTGGGCAGCGCGTCGCCGGCGATGGTGTCGGGGCGGACGAGGGAGACGGGGCCGCAGGTCGCGGCCAGCTCCTTGCCGAGGCCCGCCAGGAGGGAGGACTGGCCGCCGTTGACGGGGTACGACAACGGGCTGGTGAACTCCTCGTTCGTGACGCCGTAGCCGCCTATGTAGGGGATGCCGTCGCCCTCCAGGTAGGGGAAGAAGGCGTCGGAGTGCTGGCTGTAGGAGCCGACGACGGCGACCGCGTCCTCCTTGACCGCCCGGCGGGCGCACTTCGCGGCGGACACCGTGTCGTTGTGGTCGTTGCAGGTCAGCACCTTGAGCTTGCGGCCGTTCAGGCCGCCGTTCGCGTTGATCCAGCGGGCGTAGGCGCGGGCGAAGGCGGGCATGCCCGGCTTGTTGGTCGCCGACGTCTCTTCGGGCGCCCATGTCATGACGACGATCGGGCCGTCCCCGGAACCCCCCGTGGTACCGGGGACGACCCCGCAACCGACGGCGAGTGACGCACAGGCGGCCACGGCGCCCGCCGAGAGGGCGGTCGCTCTGACGGACCTGGTGAAGCGGAAGGACCTGGGGAGGAAGGTACTTCGCAGGGAAGTGCGTCGCTTGCCGGTCATGGACACGCACGATTCCGTCACACAGCCAACCTGCGAGTGACTCACGGTCAACGAGGGGTGACGTCGAGGTGAATTGCGGGGGCCCGTGAGGCTGCTGTGACGGGGAAACGTACGATCGATGACCGTGCAAGGTTCGGAGAACTCTTCCCGTCGCGGCCGTCGCTCCTCCACCATGGGCGGCATGCCACTCAACGACATGCCGTGGTGGCGCTGGCGCAGCAATGTGCGCTCCGCGCTGCACATGCTCTCCGACCCGGTGTTCCAGCAGAACGTCTGGCTGGCCGGCGTCGAGGGCTACGGGGACGTCACGGACGCCGTGTACCGCCTCGTCGAGGACACCTGGCTCGACAACTGGTCCGCCGAGAAGTACGTCGGCACGATCTTCCGCGACTCGCAGGAGGCGGCGCTCGTCGACACCGCCGTGCTGCGCGTGCTGCGGATCATGCACCAGGTCGGGCCGGACGCCCCGGTCTCCGCGTACGTCGAGCACCAGGGCTGGCCGGACGCCGTACGGGCGGCGCGCGACGCGCATGTACGGATGGCGACGGCCGACGGCGACGAACCCGACGCCCCGCCCCGAACCCTCGAGGTGCTGCGGATCATGACCAGGTCCGCGTAGGGCCGGTCCGCGTAGCGGACAGCGTTCCGTCCGGCCGGTAGGGGCATGAGACCCTGGGCTGCATGACTGAGCAGTCCACCCGAGCCGCGGCGACCCCCGCCGATCAGTACGTCCTCACGCTTTCCTGCCCCGACAAGCAGGGCATCGTGCACGCCGTGTCGAGCTACCTCTTCATGACCGGCTGCAACATCGAGGACAGTCAGCAGTTCGGCGACCGCGACACGGGTCTGTTCTTCCTGCGCGTCCACTTCTCGGCCGAGTCGCCGGTGACGGTGGACAAGCTGCGGGCGAGCTTCGCGGCGATCGGCGACTCCTTCCACATGGACTGGCAGATCAACCGGGCCGACGACAAGATGCGCATCGTCCTCATGGTCAGCAAGTTCGGTCACTGCCTGAACGACCTGCTCTTCCGCGCCAGCATCGGCGCGCTGCCGGTGGAGATCGCGGCCGTGGTGTCCAACCACACCGACTACGCCGAGCTCGTGGGCTCGTACGACATTCCCTTCCGCCACATCCCGGTGACGAAGGACAACAAGCCGCAGGCCGAGGCGGAGCTGCTGGAGCTGGTCCGGGAGCAGGGCGTCGAGCTGGTCGTCCTGGCCCGCTACATGCAGGTGCTGTCGGACGACCTGTGCAAGCAGCTCAGCGGCCGGATCATCAACATCCACCACTCCTTCCTGCCGAGCTTCAAGGGCGCGAAGCCATACCACCAGGCGCACGCGCGGGGCGTGAAGCTGATCGGCGCGACGGCGCACTACGTCACCGCCGACCTCGACGAGGGCCCGATCATCGAGCAGGAGGTCGAACGCGTCGGCCACGGCGTCACCCCCGACCAGCTGGTCGCCATCGGCCGCGACGTCGAATGCCAGGCCCTGGCCCGCGCGGTCAAGTGGCACGCGGAACGACGAATCCTGCTGAACGGACGCCGGACGGTCGTCTTCCCGTAGGCCCGCCGCCCCCTACCTCCTGCTCAGCGCCCTACATCCTGCTCAGCGCCGCCGCCGCGAACAGTACGTCCCTGATGGCGTCCCGGTCGCCCAACTGGCCGGCCGCCGCTTCCTCCGGGGATACGTGGCCTGCGGCCAGGCGGCAGAACTCGACGTCGTCCAGGGCTACGTGGGCGACCTCGTGGTCGGCGGAGCCGACCGCGCCGGGGGAGTCCAGGGGGATCAGCCACTGGCCGCCGCCCGAGCCCTCGATCTCCAGGCGGAGACTGCGGCCGGGGCGGCCGGCGGGCACCAGGTGGCGGGTGTGCGAGGGGGTGGCGAGGCCGGCCCGGCGGCGGGCCGCGAGCGTCTCCGGGAGCATCCGTGCGGCCAGGTCGATCATGCCGTGGAGATGGCGCGGGGCGGGTGGCGCGTAGGGGTAGTCGACGGCGTCCGCGATGTCCTCGGCGTGCACCCAGCACTCGAAGGCGCGGTCGAGCATCGCGTCCCGCAGCGGCAGCTCGAAGCCGCCGTACGAGACGGGCAGGGTGCCGGGGCCCGGGCCGGCGCCGGTGAAGGAGACCGTGCGCACGAGGGCGTGGGCCTGTTCGCGCCAGGGGGCGCGCACCGAACGGGTGGGCGGGTAGTGCGAGCCCGCCCAGAGCGCCTCGGTGCGGCGGGCGGGCGTGTCCAGCGGCCCGCCCACGAGCCGCTCCCGCTCTTCCCGCTCTTCCCGCTCTTCCGGTTTTTCGACGGCGTCCAGCGGGTCGTCCAGGCCCAGGGCCAGCGCGACCAGTCCGTCCACGGCGAGCAGGTGGGCGATGACGCCGGCGACGGTCGTCCGGCGATACGTCTCGCCCGCGCCGCGGAACCAGCGCAGCCGTACGGGCGCGTGCCACTCGGCGTCCCCGAAGTCCTGGAGCAGGGCGTCGAGCCGCGCGGTCTCGGCGTCGTACGACGCGGCCCAGGCCGGCACCGGGATGCGGGGCGGGCGTCGGTCCAGGCAGCCGTCGAGGACGCGGGTGCGCAGGCCGGGGTCGAGGTCGAGGCTCTCCGGGCGCTGGAGCAGGCCGACCGCCTCGCGCAGTCGCCGTGCCTCGTCGGCGCAGGCCCCGCAGTCGCCGAGGTGTTCCTCGACGGCCGCCGTCTCCTCGGCCGAGCAGGCGGCCAGCGCCCATGCGCCCAGCAGGGACTTGAGCACCGGGTGGTCGAGGGTGAGCGGTGGCGGTGGCGGTGCCGGGGAGGTCGGGTCCTCCAGCACGGGCAGCGGCAGGCCGCTGTCCTCCACGGAGGCGCGGGGGAGCGGGATGCGGGGCGTGGGCGCGGATGTGCCGCCCTGGGCGTTCGTGTCCACGCTCTCCTCGTCCGTTCCGTCTGTCCGCCCCGTCTCCTCGCGGCCCTTCGCGTCCTCCCTGTTCGCTCCGTCCTCCCCGTTCTTCCTGTCCTCCTCGTTCTCGCCGTCGTACGACTCGAAGCCGTTCGTGTCGCTCACGCCGCACCCCCGTAGCCGGGGGGTGCGCCGGGGGACGGGGCGTCGTGGGCGGTGGAGAGGAGTTGGAGGCCGAGGCGGAGCCGGCGGCGGGCCTCGTCCTCGGTGACGCCGAGGTCGACCGCGGTCTGGCGGTAGTCGCGGCGCTGGAAGTAGGCCAGTTCCAGGGCGGCGCGCAGCGGGGCGGGCATGGCCTGGACGATGTAGTCGGCGCGGGCGGCGACGGAGGCGTGGCGCACCTTGCGTTCCAGTTCCTCGGTCGCCTCGGCGGAGCCGTGGCCGGTCTCGGCCAGCGCGGCGGTCTCGGTGGCGTGCAGTCGCTGTACGGCGAGGCGGTGGGTCAGCGCGGCGACCCAGGTGCGCAGGGGGCCCTGCTTCGGGTCGTAGGCGTCGGGGTGCTCCCAGACGTGGGCGAAGACCTCGCGGGTGATGCCGTCCGCCGCGTGTTCGTCTTCGAGCACGCGGTGGGCGAGACCGTGCACGAGTGAAGCGAAACGGTCGTAGAGCTCGCCGAGGGCGGCCGCCTCACCGCGTGCGAGTCGCTGTTGCATCTTGCGGTCCCAGCGGGGCGGTGCGTCCTTCTTCGCCATGCGGCCCCCTCACCCGTGCCCAGGCACCCGCCTGTGCCTTCGGCCGTGCCTGTGTCCAGCCTGCGTCCACCGTCACCTCGAATGTAGTCGGCACGTCCGGTTATGCACGCCCCTTTGTTTCAATGTGCGCCCCCTGTCCGCGAGCGCCTGGTATGGGCCGCGTCTACCCGACAGTTACGGATCGAACCGGACTGGAAGTGACGGAAACAAGCCTCTTTCCTTTGGTTTCTGTTTTTCCTTCGGCGTTTCGGGGCACGGCCGCTGGGCAGCCGCGCTGCAAGGAAGCGAAGGGACAGCTTCCGTTTACAGCGAGCTACAGCGAGCGAAGGGCGTGGTGGTGGCCTTCAAAGTGACCGGCGGCGAGCAGGGCGGATGGGCCGTGCTCCATGTGTCGGGCGAGCTGGACCTGGTGACGTCGCCGGTGCTGCGGCAGCGGGTGCACGACGAGGTGGCCGAGGGTCGCCACCATCTCGTCCTGGACCTCTCCGAGGTGTACTTCTGCGACTCCAGCGGCGTCGGCGTGCTCATAGCCTCCCGCCGTCTCATCCGCTCCTGCCGGGGGAGGCTGCGCCTGATCCTTCCCGCGCGGGGAGCGGCCGAGGACTCGCACGTCAACCGGGTCCTGGGCGCGCTGGGCGTCCGCCGTCTCTTCGACGTCTACGCGGACCTCGCGGACGCCGTGGACGACGGGACGGAACCGCTCTCGGCGTAGCCGGAACCCGCTCGGCGCAGCCGAAACCGCGCTATGCGCGAGCCAGAACGGGCTCGGCGGGGGCCGGCGGGAGTCCGGGATCCGCTCTGCCACACCCTCGTACCGGAATTCCCCCGGTCTTGGTACAGACGTCACCTTCCCGCTGTCGGGGCGTCGCCGGCGTCGTACGCTCCTGCCGGAAGTATCCCCACGTGATGACGTAAGGCGGCCGACAAGCCATGGTCAGCAGTGAGTACGAACGCAGGATCGCCGCCCGGTTCGCCACCTTCGACCAGGACGGCAACGGCTACATCGACCGGGCGGACTTCGGTGCGGCGGCCAAGGCACTGCTCGCCGAGTTCGACGTCGCGGCCCGCTCCGACAAGGGGCAGGCCCTGTACGCGGGGGCCGAGGCGTTCTGGCAGGGCATGGCCGGCATCGCCGACCGGGACGGCGACCAGCGCATCACCCGGGAGGAGTTCGTGAACGGCGCGGTCAAGCGCCTGCGCGACAACCCGGAGCGGTTCGCCGAGATCGCCCGCCCCTTCCTGCACGCGGCCCTGGACATCGCCGACGCCGACAGTGACGGCCGGGCCACGGTCGCGGACACCGTACGGGTCCTCAAGGCCCTCGGAGCCCCCGACGAGGTCGCCCGCGGAGCCGCCGCGGTTCTCGACGCCGACGCGGACGGCAAGGTCGGCGAGGCGGAGATCGTGCCCGCCTTCGCCCGCTACTTCACCGTCCCCGAGTAGCGCTCGCGCAGTTTGTACTTGAGTACCTTCCTGAGCGTCTCGTTGCGCGGAAGTGCGTCCACCACCTCCAGCCGCTCCGGCAGCTTGTGCACGGAGAGTCCGGCCGCGCGCAGATAGGAGGCAACCGCTTCCAGAGTCAGCGGCTCCCCGGCCTCCTCCGCCGCCGCCTCCACCACCGCGCACACCAGTTCCCCGCGTTCCGCGTCCGGCAGGCCGATCACCGCCACGTCCCCGACGGCCGGGTGGGCGGCGAGCAGGTCCTCGATCTCCTTGGCCGAAACGTTCTCCCCCTTGCGGATGATGACGTCCTTCAGCCGCCCGGTGAGGACCAGGTGCCCGCCCGCGGTCACGTGCCCCAGGTCGCCGGTGCGCAGGAACCCCTCCGCGTCGAAGGCCTCGGCGGTCTGGGCGGGGTCCAGATAGCCCCGGCACACGGCCTCCCCGCGCAACCGCACCTCACCGCCCTCCGCGATCCGTATCTCCATGCCCTCGGGCGGCCGTCCCTCCGTCGTCGCGAGGTTCTCCGCGGTGTCGTCCGGCGCGCCCATGGTGATCATCGGCACCTCGGTCATCCCGTACCCGTGCGTGAGCTGCACGCCCATCTCGCGCACGACGGCGTGGTACACATCCGGTGGCTTGGGCGCGCCGCCGCCCGCGAGCAGCCGCAGGGTGGGAATCACCGGAACGCCCGGCTGCTTGCGCTGCTCGGCGAGGAACATCGAGTAGAACGCCGTCGATCCGCCCGCGACCGTCACCCCGTGCCGCCGGTAGCCCTCCAGCGCGTCCGGCAGTGCGAAGTGCTCGAACATCACCGCCGGGAAGCCGTACAGCAGCAGCATGACGGTGTAGTCGGGGCCGGCGATGTGGGCGTACGGGAACGCCATGGAGCCGACGTCGTCCGCCGACAGGTGCAGCGCGTGCGCGAGACACGACCCGCCCGCGATCAGCGAACGGTCGGTGTGCAGCACGCCCTTGGGGTCGGAGGTGGTGCCCGAGGTCCAGTAGATCCAGCGCACCGAGACGCCCTCGGCGGGCGGGGCGGGGAGGACCGCGGGATCCCCTTCGGGCAGGTCGTCGTACGCCTCGAAGACGCCCTTCGCGCCGAGTCGTCGCGCCATCTCGGTGTGGTCGAAGCCCCGCCACACGCCCGGCACCGCGAAGAACTCCGCCTTCGACTCGCGCAGCGCGAAGCCGACCTCCCGGTCGCGGTAGAAGGGGATGACGGGTGACTGCACGGCCCCCAGGCGGGCCAGGGCGAAGGACAGGACGGCCGTTTCGAGGCGGGTGGGCAGCTGCCAGGCGACGACCGTGCCGGGGCGGACGCCCAGGTCGTGCAGTCCGGCCGCCGTCCGCTCGGCACGCGCGCGTAGCTCGCCGAAGGTGAGCGCGCGGTCATCCTGAAGGAGGACCCGGCGGTCGGGGGTGAGGTCGGCTCGGCGGGCGAGGAGCTCCCAGAGGGTGCGGGACGCGCTCAGCGCGCGGGCGGTGTCGGTCACGGCGGCCCCCAAAAGCTGACGGACTGTCAGATCGTGGGCAGAGCGTAGAGCCCGGTGCCTTGCTGGTCCAGGGGGGCCGCACTAGCCTTCTCGGTACAACCGAATCTGACGGTCCATCAGATAATAGGGGAGTCCCATGACCGAACTGCCCCGCATCATCAGCGTCGACGACCACGTGATCGAGCCCGCGCACCTCTTCGCGACCTGGCTGCCCCGCAGGTACCGGGACCGGGGGCCGCAGCCCCTCACCGCCGGGATCGGCGAGCTCGCCTACGTCGCCGGGAAGTACCAGATCACGATGGACCCGGACGGCCAGCCCACCGACTGGTGGATCTACGAGGACCTGAAGTTCCCGTACAAGCGCAACATCGCCGCCGTCGGCTTCGACCGCGACGAGATGACGCTGGAGGGCATCACCCGGGAGGAGATGCGCCGCGGCTGCTGGGACCCGAAGGCACGCCTGGCCGACATGGACCTCAACCACGTCGAGGCCTCCCTCTGCTTCCCGTCCTTCCCGCGCTTCTGCGGGCAGACGTTCGCCGAGGCGCACGACAAGGAGGTCGCGCTGGCCTGCGTGCGCGCCTACAACGACTGGATGGTCGAGGAGTGGTGCGGGGGCAGCGGCGGCCGGCTGATCCCGCTGTGCCTGATCCCGCTCTGGGACGTCGAGCTGGCGGTCGCGGAGATCCGGCGCAACGCGGAGCGCGGGGTGCGCGCGGTGACGTTCTCCGAGATCCCCAGCCACCTGGGGCTGCCGTCCATCCACTCCGGGTACTGGGACCCGTTCTTCGCGGTCTGCGAGGAGACGGGCACAGTCGTCAACATGCACATCGGGTCGTCGTCGCAGATGCCGGCCGCCTCACCGGACGCGCCCCCGGCCGTCCAGGCGTCCCTGTCCTTCAACAACGCGATGGCCTCGATGATGGACTACCTCTTCAGCGGGGTCCTGGTCCGCTTCCCGCGCCTCAAACTCGCCTACTCCGAGGGCCAGATGGGCTGGATCCCGTACGCCCTGGAGCGCGCCGACGACGTCTGGGAGGAGCACCGCGCGTGGGGCGGCGTCCGGGACCTCATCCCCGAGCCGCCGTCCACGTACTACTACCGGCAGATCTTCTGCTGCTTCTTCCGCGACAAGCACGGCGTCGCCTCCCTGGACGTCGTGGGGCGCGACAACGCCACCTTCGAAACCGACTACCCGCACGTCGACTCGACCTTCCCGCACACCAAGGAGGTCGCCCTCGACCACGTCAAGGGCCTCGACGACGAGACGGTCTACAAGCTGATGCGGGGCAACGCGATCCGCATGCTGGACCTGGACTTCGACAGCTGATGGACCTCTCGGACAGCCCCGAGGACGCGGAGTTCCGGGCCCGGCTGCGGGACTGGCTCGGCAAGGCGCTGCCGACGCTCCCGCCGAAGCCGTCCCCGGACGACTGGCCCGGCCGCCGCGCCTACGACCTCGGCTGGCAGCGGACGCTGTACGAGGCGGGATACGCCGACGTCCACTGGGACGCCTCCCCGACCGTCCGGCTGATCTTCCTGGAGGAGACGGAGAAGGCGGGCGCCCCCTACGTGGGGGCGGGCTTCGTCGGGCTGCTGCACGCCGGACCGACCATCGCCGCCGAGGGGACGGCAGGGCAGCGCGAGCGCTGGCTGCCGCCGATCCTGCGCGGCGAGGAGGTCTGGTGCCAGGGCTTCAGCGAGCCCGACGCCGGCTCCGACCTCGCGGCGCTGCGCACGCGCGCGTGGCGCGACGGCGACGACTACGTGGTGAGCGGCTCCAAGATCTGGACCTCGCACGCGGAAGTCGCCGACTGGTGCGAGCTGTTGGTCCGCACCGACCCGGGCGCGCCGAAGCACAAGGGCATCACCTGGCTGGCGATGCCCATGGACGCGCCGGGCGTCACGGTACGGCCGCTGCGCACCCTCGCCGGGTCCGCCGAGTTCGCCGAGGTGTTCCTCGACGAGGTGCGGGTGCCGGCGGCCAACAGGGTGGGCGAGGAGAACGACGGCTGGCGCGTGACGATGGTGACGCTGTCCTTCGAGCGCGGCACCGCCTTCGTCGGCGAGGTCGTCGCCTGCCGCCGTGTGCTGGGCGAACTCGCCCGCGAGGCACGGAGCAACGGCCGCTGGGACGATCCCGCGCTACGGCAGCGGCTGGGCCGCCTCAACGCCGAGTTCAGGGCGCTGTGGCGGCTGACGCAGTGGAACGTGAGCGAGGCGGAGGCCACGGGGGGCCTGCCGGGCGTCGGGGGTTCGGTTTTCAAACTGAGGTACTCGCAGGCGCGCCAGGACCTGTACGACACCGCGGCCGACGTCCTGGGCGACGCCTGTCTCGACCTCGACCACCCCTGGGTCGGCGACCGGCTCTCCTCGCTGTCCTACACCATCGCGGCCGGCACCTCGCAGATCCAGCGCAACATCGTGGCCGAACGGATCCTGGGGCTGCCGAAGGGGCGGTGAACGCTCAGCCATGCGTTTCCAACTGACGGAAGATCAGCGGGCGCTGCGGGACGGGATGCGGGGGCTGCTCGCGCGCCGTTTCGACCGTACGGCGCTGCGGGCCGCCGTGGACCGGCCGGGACGGCTGGACCGGGCGCTGTGGCGGGAGCTCGGGGCGGCCGGGTTCTTCGCACTGCGGCTGCCCGAGGCGGACGGCGGCGTCGGACTGGGCCTGCCCGAAGCGGTGTTGGCGTTCGAGGAGGCGGGCCGGGCCCTGCTGCCCGGCCCGCTGATCGCCACCCACCTCGCGGCAGGACACGTGCCCGGCGCGGCGGACGGCGAGACGGTCGTCGCGGCGGTGGACGGCGGCGGGGTGGTGGAGTGGCTGACGGAGGCGGACGTCGTCCTTGGGGGCGGCGGGAAGATCGGGGGCAGCGGGGGCAGCGGGGGCAGCGGGGGCACGAGGGCCGGCGCTACGGACACCGGGGGCGCTGACGACCTCAAGGACCTTGAGGACCTCAAGGGCGTCAGGGGCCTTGAGGGGGTCGTACGGATGCGGTCTGTGGATCCGTTGACGCCGCTGCACCGGGTTCAGGCGTGCCCGGGCGCAGCGGTCGCCGTGGACCCCGTCGCCGTCCTCCTCACCGCCGCCGAACAGCTCGGCACCGCCACGCGCGCGTGCGAGCTGGCCGTGCAACACGCCCGGGCGCGCGAGCAGTTCGGACAGCCGATCGGGGCCTTCCAAGCGGTCAAGCATCTGTGCGCGGAGCTGCTGGTGCGGGTCGAGGTGGCCCGCGCGGCGCTCTACGCGGCGGCCGTCACCGCCGACCCGGCCGACATCGCGGCCGCCCGGCTCCTCGCCGACGAGGCGGCCGTGCGCGGCGCGCGCGACTGCCTCCAGGTGCACGGCGGCATGGGTTTCACCTGGGAGGCAGACGTACATCTGCTGCTCAAGCGGGCCTGGGTGCGCACTCGACGTGCTGGAGGCGCTACGGAGAGTGAGGAGCTGCTCGCGGGTGACCTGCTGTCAGGGGCGGGCCGTTGACCGCGTACGACCGCTGCTGCCTGCGGTGACGGCAGGGGGCCGGTCGGACGGTCGTACGGATGTCGCGGATTGTGGCATACCGGAATCACGGAGCGTTGATATCGGGTTGTGTCCGATGCGTGACCCGTCACGGCCCGGAGTCGGAGGGTCGCTCCGGTACCTTCTGTGTGATGCGAGTGGTTCCGAGCATGAGCCATGCCGGCGGTGCCCCTGGGGCGGTGCCGGATCCGGCGGTGCGCGCCGCCACTTGCTGGGCGGACGGGCAGTCGGCCCCCGCCTGTTCGACTCCCCGCAACGAGCGTCGCACAGTATGCCGCACGGGTACTCCTTCGCGCTGGAATATGCCCGAAGCGCTTGTTGAGGTGACTGTACGTCAACCAAGCTGTCTCGTAAGGGATTCACGTTCCGTCACCCTGCCTCTGGCTGTTGTTCTGGCCATGCAGAAAATGGCTACGATCGTGGCCCCCGTCGTCATGGTGCACACGCGGCTCGCGTGGCTTGCGTGGCGCACGGCCATGTGTCCGCCGGTTCGGATGGTGTGAGCGGTGCAGGTGCTTCAAGTGCAGCTGGAGATCCGGCCCGACCCCGCTGAGGTGGGGCGCGCCCGGAGGTGGGCCCGTTCGCGTCTTGCCGGGTCCGGGATAGGGGACGAGGAGCCGCTCGCCGAGACGCTGATCCTGCTCGTCTCCGAACTGGTCACCAACGCCGTGGTGCACACCGGCTGTCCGGCCGTGCTGCGGCTGTCCCTGCCGTCCGCGCCGGCGGGCGAGACGGCCGACGACTCGGCCGAAGCGTCCGTCGTCCGCCTGGAGGTGGCCGACGCCAGCGACCGGGCCCCCGTGCCCCGGTGTGCCGGTGACGACGCGACCGGCGGCCGTGGCCTGGCCCTCGTGGACGGCCTCGCGGACCGCTGGGGGTGGAGCGTCGAGGGCGCGGGCAAGCGGATCTGGTGCGAACTGGACCGTTGCGCCGGGCCCGACGAGGCCGCGGTGGGCCACGGGAACGTGACGGAGTGCGGAAGCGCGGTCGGCCAGGAGTCGGCCTGTGAAGGGTTCGCCTTCGAGGTGGTCTGAGCGACCCGGGTGTTCCTCGGCCGGCCTTGGTCGGCCTCGGTGTTTCCGGGAGTGCCTGGGAGCCCCTCCTGATGGGCGCATGGCGTCGGAGGGTCGGCAGGCTGTGGGGCACGGGCGCAGAAAGCGCTGTCGGCCTTGGCCGGTCAGGGGGCGGTGCGCCTGGCTGTGCTTCCGTGCGCGCCCACCGCAAATAGGGCGTAAGTAATAAATCTCCGTTCGGGTGTTGACGTGACGTGTCCGTTTGATCACGCTTGTGGTCAGCGATTCGCCGTGAGGGGACGACGAGGGCTTCGGTGACGGAGGCCCTCGCCGAGTGTGGGTCGTGATTCGGCGTCGGTTCCCTCAGGGCCGAGGGGAGTCGATGGGGGTCCCCCCGCTCGAGCGAAGCGGAGAGCGGGGAGGCACGCCGGAGTCGGATGGCGGTGCGCGGTGCCGTGCTCGGGGCGGGCAGCTGCGCGCCGCCAGCCGACGTTGTTCGTGGATGTCGGGGGTCTGTGGGGCTTGGCGGCTCGGGGATGCGTGGTGTTCAGAGAACGGCTACGGGGGCCACCGGAGTTCCCGTCCCGCCGACGAACGGTTCGGGCATCGCCGACAGCAGGAACGCGTACCGGCCGGTTTCTCCACAGGCTGTGGACAACTCTTCGAGATTCCAGTTCTGCCCCTGCAGCATCCCCATCTCCACGAGGTGGAGCGCGTGCACGGGCAGCCACAGGTCGTCGATCTCGGGCGGGAAGACCTCGAAGGTCAGGGTGTCGTTGGCGACGGCGGCCACATCGCGCGCGTGGAACCACTCCGGGGCGCGGACCGACAACCCCGGCGAGGGAAAGCCGTACCCCTGCTTGTCGCCGGCCAGATAGACCTGGACCTGCCCGGTCCGTACGAGCACGATGTCGCCCGCACGCACGCGCGTGCCGGCCAGATCCTCTGCCGCCTCCAGGTCCTCCGGAGTGACCGCGTGCCCGCCCGTCAGCCGGTCGACGCCACGCGCGCGTGCCACGTCGAGCAGCACCCCGCGCGAGACGACGTGCCGTGCCTTGTCGATGCCGCTGAACTCGGCCCCGCCGTGCGCGGTGACGGTGGCGGCCGGACGGCCGTTGTAGAGCTTCCCCGAGTGCGAGACATGCGTCAGCGCGTCCCAATGGGTGCCCGCCTGCAGGCCCATCGTCACGACGTCGTCGGAGCACGCCACCGTGCCCGGGCCGAAGATCTCCTGGTTGATCTGCACCATGGCGTGCAGCGGGTTGACCCGGCCCGGGATCAGCCCGCTCTGCACGCCGTCCTCCCGCAGGGGCAGCGCGAGCGGGACGCGGCGGCCGGTGCGGACCTCGGCGACGGCCGCGCGGACGACGTCGTCGGTGACGAGGTTCAGTGTGCCGATCTCGTCGTCGGCCCCCCAGCGCCCCCAGTTGTTGACGCGCTTCGCGATGTCGTGGAACTCGACCGGCAGTGTCATTCCATGCCTCCCCGGGGCTTGTCCCCGACCGACTGACGGGTCAACCTAGACCTCGCAACCCAAATCTAACGGTCCGTCAGAAACTGTGGGAGGGGGCCGGGCGTGGGGAAATTCTTGGCCGGCAAGGTCGTCGCCGTCACGGGGGCAGGACGTGGCATCGGACGGGCGGTGGCGCGCGCGGCGGCGGCGGAGGGCGCGCGGGTCGTCGTCAACGACTACGGCGTGGGCGTGGACGGGGCCGCGCCCACGAGCGAGGTCGCCGAGGCCGTCGTCAAGGAGATAGCGGCGGCCGGCGGAGAGGCCGTCGCCGTCGCCGACGACATCTCCACCATGGCGGGCGGTCAGCGGCTCGTCGACGTGGCGGTCGCGTCGTACGGCAGGCTCGACGGGGTCGTGTGCGTGGCCGGGATCCTGCGCGAGCGGATGCTGTTCAACATGTCCGAGGAGGAGTGGGACCCGGTCGTCGCCACCCATCTGAAGGGCACGTTCACCGTGTTCCGGGCGGCGTCGGCGGTGATGCGGGCGCAACGGGCGGGCACGCTGATCGGGTTCACCAGCGGCAACCACCAGGGATCGGTGTCCCAGGCCAACTACAGCGCGGCCAAGGGCGGGATCATCTCGCTCGTGCGGAGCGCCGCGCTGGGCCTGCACAAGTACGGGGTGACGGCGAACGCGGTGGCCCCCGTGGCCCGTACGCGCATGTCGGCGGGCGTGCCGATGGAGCTGGCGGAGATCGGCGAACCCGAGGACGTGGCCGCGTTCGTGGTGTATCTGCTGTCGGACCGTGCGCGGGACGCGGGGGTCACCGGGCAGGTGTACACCGTCGCCGGGCCGAAGATCGCGGTGTGGGCGCAGCCGCGTGAACTGCGTTCGGCGTACGCCTCCGGCGGATGGACGCCCGAAACCATCGCGGAGTCCCTGCCGGCGACGGTGGGGGTCGATCCGATGCCGATGCTGGAGCGGTTGGAGGAGATGGCTCGGGCCGCGCGGGAGGGGGCCCGACCGAACGCCCAGTAGCTCGGGGGATGTGGCGTGCGGCGACTGCGGGCTGCTTGCGGCTGGTCGCGCCCACGCGGCGGAGCCGCACATCGGTACAGTCCCGCGCCCCTGGGGTGATTGTCGCGACCAGCGCCGAGAGGAGAGCTCCGTGAACTTTGGATTCACTGCCGAGGACGAGGCGTTCCGCGCCGAGGCGCGTGCCTGGCTCGAGGCGAGCGCCCCGCACACCGGCGAACGACGCTCATGGGAACGCACCCTCGGGGCCGCCGGCTGGATCGGGATCGGGTGGGCGGAAAACGGATACGGAAACCGGGTCGCCAGTCTTACGCAGCAGGTCGCCTGGGCCGAGGAGTACGCGCGGTCGGGGGCCCCGGCCCGCTCCGGGCACATCGGGGAGAACCTGCTCGCGCCGACCCTCCTCGCGCACGGCACGGCGGAGCAGAAGGCGCGCTTCCTGCCGCCGATCGCCGCCGGCGCCGAACTGTGGTGCCAGGGGTACAGCGAGCCGGGCGCCGGGTCCGACCTCGCCGGAGTCCGTACGAGAGCCGAACTCGCCCCCGACGGACGGTCGTACCGCGTCACCGGGCAGAAGATCTGGACCTCGCTCGCCCATGAGGCCGACTGGTGCTTCGTGCTGGCGCGGACCGACCCGGAGTCGACGCGTCATCGCGGGCTGAGTTTCCTGCTCGTGCCCATGGACCAGCCGGGGCGGATCGAGGTGCGGCCCATTCGGCAGCTGACCGGGACCAGCGAGTTCAACGAGGTCTTCTTCGAAGGGGCGCACGCGCGCGTGGAGCACCTCGTGGGTGCGCAGGGCGACGGCTGGCGGGTCGCGATGAGTCTCCTCGGCTTCGAACGCGGGGTGTCGACCCTCGCCCAGCAGATCGGCTTCGCCGAGGAGTTGGGGCGGGTGGTGCGTACGGCTGTCGAGACGGGCGCGGCCGACGACCCCGTCGTACGCGATCGGCTGGTGCGGCTGTGGGCCGAGTTGCGCACCATGCGGTGGAACGCGTTGCGGACGCTGGGGGGCTCCGGCGGGCCGGGCGCGCCGAGCGTGGCCAAGCTGCTGTGGGCGGGCTGGCATCAGCGGCTGGGGGAGGCGGCGGTGCAGGTTCGGGGGGCGGCGGCGGGCGTCGGACCGGTGGACTGGTCGCCGTCCTCGCCGTACGAACTCGACGACGAGCAGTACCTGTTCCTGTTCTCCCGGGCCGACACGATCTACGGCGGCTCGGACCAGATCCAGCGCACGATCATCGCCGAGCGGGTGCTCGGCCTGCCCAGAGAGCGCAAGGGGGTCGTCTGATGCGAGGCGTGGTGTTCGACGGGAAGCGGGCCGAGGTCGTCGACGATCTTCAGGTGCGGGATCCGGGGCCGGGCGAGGTGCTGGTCGCGATCTCGGCGGCGGGGCTGTGCCACAGCGACCTGTCGGTCGTCGACGGGACGATTCCGTTCCCGGCTCCTGTCGTCCTCGGGCATGAGGGCGCGGGCGTGGTGGAGGCGGTCGGCGCGGGCGTCACGCATGTCGTCCCCGGGGACCATGTCGCGCTGTCCACGCTCGCCAACTGCGGTGCCTGCGCGGAGTGCGACCGCGGCCGGCCGACCATGTGCCGACAGGCCATCGGACGCCCGCAGAAGCCGTTCACGCGCGCGGGGAGGTCGGTGTACCAGTTCGCGGCCAACTCCGCGTTCGCCGAGCGGACGGTCGTCAAGGCCGTGCAGGCGGTGCGGATCCCGACGGACATCCCCCTGACGTCCGCAGCGCTCATCGGGTGCGGGGTGCTGACCGGCGTCGGGGCCGTGCTCAACCGCGCGCGGGTGGGGTACGGGGAGAGCGTCGTCGTCATCGGGACGGGCGGGATCGGGCTGAACGTGCTGCAGGGGGCGCGGATCGCGGGGGCGCTGCGGATCGTCGCGGTGGACTCCAATCCGGCGAAGGAGGCGGTGGCGCGGCTGTTCGGGGCGACCGACTTCCTGACGTCCGTGAAGGACGTGCGGGACCTGCTGCCGACGGGGGCGGACCATGTCTTCGAGTGCGTGGGGCGGGTCGAGCTGATCCGGGCCGCGATCGACCTGCTCGACCGGCGCGGGCAGGCGGTGCTGCTCGGGGTGCCGCCCGCGACCGCCGAGGCGTCCTTCCTCGTCTCCTCACTGTTCCTGGACAAGTCGATCCTGGGCTGCCGCTACGGCGCCTCACGGCCGCAGCGGGACGTCGCCCTCTACGCCGAGCTGTACCGCGAGGGCCGACTGCTGCTCGACGAACTCGTCACGCAGACCTATCCGGTCGAGGACTTCGAGAAGGCGACGGCGGACGCGGAGGCCGGGCGGGTGGCGCGAGGTGTGCTGACGTTCTGACGTTCTGACGTTCGGACGGCTGTCCCGTTCGGACGGCTGTCCCGTTCGGACGGCTGTCCCGTTCGACCGTCCGTCCGGGTGGACCCTGACGATCCATCAGGGTCGGCTCAGGGGTGCGGCAGGGGAGTCACTGATAGCGGGCGGCCGGTCATGGCCAGCAGACTGTTGATCATGTCGAACACTGCCGATGGCCCCCGCCCGTCTCTCGCCCGCCGCGTCGCGGTCACCCTCGCCGGCACCGCTGCCCTGGCAGGTCTTGCGGGCGTGTACACGCCGGGTCCCGCGTACGCCGAGCCGAGTGCCGCCGCGGCCCCGTCCGCGGCCGATTTCAGCGACTGCCCGGCCCTCCCCACCGGGGTCGACCCGGCCCGCTGGAGATGTGAAGTGCACACTGCGGCACCGAAGTTGACGATGGGCAAGATCAGCGTGACTCTCGCTCCGATCACCATGACGCATGCCGAGGGGCCCATGCCGGACGGTACCGACGGGCAGGTATGGGGTGCGATGCACGGTGCAGCAACCGCCGTTCCAGGCGGGCTGACAGGCAGTGCGGCCGGTGAGCACTCGCGGCAGCCTCGATTGGCGATCAAGCCGGAGTACGGTGGCCGATCCGACTTCTATACCGGGCAATTCAGCCTGCGCTTCCGGCTGCTGAGCCCGCTGCTGCCACAGGGATGCATCATCGGGGCGAGCGCGCCGGTCGACTTTCAGCTGAAGCGGTCGGGCCCTTCGGAGTGGGTCTCCCAGGATCCGCCGGTGATCAAGTTCTCGGCGTACGACGACGCCTTCGTCGCCCCCGCCGCTGAAGACTGCGGGCCGCTGACAGTGCCACTCAACCGCCGGCTCGGCCTGCCGGCGTCGAGCCAGAATCTGATGGCGTACGACGCGACCTACACCTTCCGAATGTACGACCAGCTGCCGACTCCCTGATGGGCGGCACCGGCCGGCAACGGTGTTCGAAGGACGAGAGGCCGTCGCGCCGGCACTCGCCCCGGCGGGGTTGTCCACAGGGTCGGGAAACCCGTGGGCCGTGTCAGCTGTACCGCCTACGGTCGGTTCATGAGTTACCGCGATGTCGTCTCCCGACAGGTGTTGATCTGGGCCTGCACCGCCGTCGGCGCTCGTATGCCGGTTGCCATGGCCCCGTTGGCCCTGGTGTTCCTGGTGCGCGAGCGGCCCGGCGGCTACTCGCTGGGCGCGATGCTCGCGGCGGCGTATGTCATCGGCGAGATCGTGGGCGCTCCGGTTCTCGGAATGCGGCTGCGGTATGAGCGGGTCCGCCTGCACCTGGCCGTCGGGCTTGCGTGCGGGGCCGTCGGGTTCGCGGGACTGGGGGGCTTACCGGGCGCGCACCCCGCCGTTCTCGGTGGGTTCGCGTTCGTGGCCGGGGCAGCTCCGGCCGCCGCCACCGGCGGGCTGCGCACGCTGCTCACGACGCTGGTCCCGGAACGGTCGGCGGCGCAGGCGCTGTCGGTCGAGTCGATGCTGACGGCCGGCGTGTGGGCGGCCTCGCCGGCCGCGGTCGCCGGGCTGGCCCTCGGCGTCGCGCCGCGCGTCCCGCTGCTGCTGGCCGCCGCCCTGATGGCGTCGTCGGTCGCGGGCCTGTGGCTTCTGCCGGCCGCCTGGGGTGCGGACCACGCCGGCGGTGGCGGGGCGCGGCTGCGGGTGCTGGCCGGGGCCTGGCCGGTGTATGTCACGGGCGCGGCGAGTCTGGCCCTGCTCGGGCTGGCCGAGCTCGTCCTGCCGGCGCTGCTCGAACAGCGGGGCGTCGAGGTGGGCTGGTCCGGACCGTTGCTGACCGGGATGGCCGTGGGCGGGGGACTCGGGGGGTTCGTCTACGGGCTGCGGGCCTGGCCGGGGATGCTCCGCACCCGCAGTGTGGCGCTGATGGTCGGGACGTCGGTCTGTGTGACGCTCGCCGCGCTGATACCGGGCGTCGTCGGGATCGCTGCGGCGCTTGCCGTGGGCGGCACGCTCCAGACGGGCGCGATGCTCACCCGCAACCTGTCCCTGCGCGAGGCCCTGCCGCCGGGCGCCCTGGCCGCGGGCTACTCCGTCATGTACGCGGCGGCGGGGGCGGGTTACGCGGCGACGGGATCGCTCGCCGGCGCGCTGCTCCAGGCGGTGGCGCCGTCGACCGCGATCCTGGCCGGGGTGGGTCTGACGCTGGCGCTGACCGCGCTCGGCTGGTGGGGCGAGATGCGGCACGCCGACCGCTCAGCGCAGGGCGCCGATCCCGCCGTGGCTTTCGCCGCCTCCGCTGACTGCGATGGATCGGCTGGTTCCGAGGACTCGGCTGCTTCGGAGGGCGCGGCCGCTTCCGTTGCTTGCACTGGTTGCACTGGTTGCACTGCTTGCGCTGGTTCCGCTGCTGCGGTTGCGCTCGGTCGTGCCGACTCCGGATCCGACGACTCCGGGCCCGCCGACTCCCGGTCTGCCGGCTCCGGTTCGGAAGGTGCGGCGATACGCGGTCGGAGTGACGCCGAGCGCCGTCTGTAGGTGCTGGCGCATCGACTGGGCGGTGCCGAAACCGGCGTCCCGGGCGATCTGGTCGACGGACAGGTCGCTGGACTCCAGCAGGTGCCGGGCCCGCTCGACGCGCTGCTGGGTGAGCCACTGGCCGGGGCTGATCCCGACCTCCTCGCGGAAGCGGCGCGTGAACGTCCGCACGGACATGGCCTCCTGTTCGGCCATGTCGCGCAGCTGGATCGGCTCGTGGAGGCGGCCCAGCGCCCATGCGCGGGCGGCGGTCGTGGTCGCCGTCTGCGGATCGGGCACGGGGCGCTCGATGTACTGCGCCTGGCCGCCGTCGCGGTGCGGCGGTACGACCGTGCGGCGGGCGACGTCGTTGGCTACGGCGGTGCCGTGGTCGCGGCGCACGATGTGCAGGCACAGGTCGATGCCGGCGGCGACACCGGCGGAGGTGAGGACGTCGCCGTCGTCGATGAACAGGACGTCCGGGTCGACGTCGATCTGCGGGAAGAGCCGCTGGAGGCGGTCGGCGTCGGCCCAATGGGTGGTGGCGGGGCGGCCGTCGAGGAGGCCGGCGGCGGCCAGGACGTACACGCCGGTGCAGATGGAGGCGAGTCGGGTGCCGGGCCGGATGTGGGCGAGGGCGGTGGCGAGGCCGTCGGTGAGCACGCCCTCCTCGAAGACCGGGCCGAGCTCGTAGCAGGCCGGGACGATCACGGTGTCGGCGGTGGCCAGGGTCTCGGGGCCGTTCGCGACCGTGATCGCGAAGTCGGCGTCCGTCTCGACGGGCCCCGGAGGCCGGATCGAGCAGGTGACGACCTCGTACAGGTGCCGTCCCTCGGCGTCCTTGGGGCGGCCGAAGATGCGGTGCGGGATGCCCAGCTCGAAGGGGAGGAGGCCGTCGAGGGCGAGGACGACGACGCGGTGGGGGCGGAAGCCTTGCTCCGTGTGACGACGCATGGCCCGATCCTAGCGAATGCTGTCTCTCGGGCCACTCGTTGGGAGAAGACGGACATTGGATGCTCTTTGACGTGACCCAGACAGCCGAAGCCCCTGAAGCCCCTGAAGCCCCTGAAGCCTCTGAAGCCTCTGAAGCACCTGGAACTTCTGAGACCCCTGTCGCCCCGGCGGCGCTGGGGCGGAAGCAGCCGTCCCGTATCCGTATCCGTATCCATCGCGCCTGGTTCGTCGCCGCCGTCACCTTCGTCACGATCATCGGTGCGGCGGCCTTCCGGTCGCTTCCGGGACTGCTCATCGATCCGTTGCACGAGGACTTCGGCTGGTCGCGCGGCACGGTCGGCGCGGCGGTCTCGATCAACCTGGCGCTGTACGGCCTTACAGCCCCGTTCGCGGCGGCGCTGATGGATCGTTTCGGCATCCGTCGGGTGGTCGCCGTGGCCCTGACCGTGATCTCGGCCGGTTCGCTTCTGACGGTGTGGATGACGGCGGCCTGGCAACTGCTGCTGTGCTGGGGCCTGTTGGTGGGCCTGGGCTCGGGCTCGATGGCGCTGGCCTTCGCGGCGACGGTCACCGACCGCTGGTTCACCGCACGCCGGGGCCTGGTCAGCGGCATTCTGACCGCGGCCTCCGCCTCCGGCCAGCTGATCTTCCTGCCGCTGCTGTCGTGGATCGTCACGCGCTACGACTGGCGTCCGGCGGCCGTGACGGTGGCGCTGGCCGCGCTCGCCGTCGTCCCCTTCGTGTGGCTGCTGCTGCGCGACCACCCGGCTGACGTCGGCCAGAAGCCGTACGGGGCACAGGAGTTCGTGCCGAAGCCGCCCCCGGTGGAGGGCGCTGCGCGACGCACGCTGCGGGTGCTCTTCGCGGCGGTCCGCACGGGGCCGTTCTGGCTGCTGGCCGGTACCTTCGCGATCTGCGGGGCCTCGACGAACGGTCTGATCCAGACCCACTTCGTCCCGGCGGCCCACGACCACGGCATGCCGGTGACGGCAGCGGCCTCGCTTCTCGCGGTGATCGGCGTCTTCGACGTGGTCGGCACGATCGCCTCCGGCTGGTTCACGGACCGCTTCGAGCCGCGTCGGCTGCTGGCGGTGTACTACGCGCTGCGCGGCCTCTCGCTTCTCTTCCTGCCGATTCTGCTGGACCCCTCCGTGCGCCCGCCGATGATCTTCTTCATCGTCTTCTACGGTCTCGACTGGGTCGCCACCGTCCCGCCCACCCTCGCCCTGTGCCGCGAGCACTATGGCGACGACAGTGCGATCGTCTTCGGCTGGGTCCTCGCCTCCCACCAGATCGGCGCGGCCCTGGTCGCCTTCCTGGGCGGACTGGCGCGGGACGTCTTCGGCTCGTACGACGTGGTCTGGTACGCGTCGGGCGCGTTGTGCGCCGCGGCGGCGCTGATGGCCCTGGTGATCCGCCGCCGCCCAACACTCACGACCCCGACCCCGACCCCGACCCCGACCCCGGCTCCGACCCCGGCCTAAGGCCGCCGCCCGGCCGTGACGCCCCCGGCGGTTGTGCCGCCCGGCCGTGACGCCCCCGGCGGTTGTGCCGCCCGGCCGTGACGCCCCCGGCGGTTGTGCCGCCCGGCCGTGACGCCCCCGGCGGTTGTGCCG